>CAJZFM010000008.1 GCA_915070235.1 uncultured Capnocytophaga sp.
GTATAATTTTATTCTTTTCTATTTCTTTGATTTAGCAGATATACATCTTTCCCTCCTAACTCACAAATATTTTGTTTTCTTAAAATAAAACACTACCTTTGCCTTATAAAAAACGCTTTTCTTATGGGATATTATATGTTTGCTTATGGAGTAAATACTCCTGAAATCAAAGCTGTCTTTGCCTCTAAAAACGAAACCTTACTCGCTGATGTTCAGAGGAATGAAATCTTCCAAAACTATGCCGAAGAAGATGATGATAATGAGACTACTAAGGCACTTACCGATATTATCATGGGACATCCTTTTGATGAGAAAAAAGGATACACCTATGGGTATGCTTTTATTGGAATTTGTGCTACTTTGGGAAAAGAACTACCTTTTACTCAAGAAATGAAGTTCTGGTACGAAACAGATCTTATCAACCAAACACTCTCTGAAGATTATGATATAGAGGTAGAGATAGATACCGAGCTATTTCCTGCTGACCATTTTCACCCCTTCCCACTACCTAAGATAGAAGACTTTCCTATGATAAGTCTCATTGACCAAGAGCGACTGAAACATTTAGCCTCTCTGCTGGAGAAAGTCCATAAGACAAAGGAAGAAGTAGAAGCTATGATAGAGGACGATGAAAAGGGTTTTGCTTACGAACATATCATGGGGCTAAAGGAAAACATTGCTTTTTGCCTTAACAACCAATTAGATATGATAGCGTTCTGTCATTAATCACTAAAATTTCTTGTGCAATGAATTCTATTCTAAAAAATCAACTTGACACCATCAGATCCCTCTGCGAACGCTATAGGGTCAAGACATTATATGTCTTTGGCTCTGTATTGACCCCTAATTTTGATACCCATAGTGATATTGACCTGCTTGTAGATTTTTTAGATCAAGATGCCTTACAATACACCTCTAATTATTTCCAATTCAAGTTTGAATTAGAGAAATTGTTCAACAGAAAAATTGACTTATTAGAAGAAAGGGCTTTAAAAAATCCTTATTTTATAGAAAATATCAACCAAAAAAAGCAACTCCTCTATGGATAATGAAATTAATACCTGGCTCTATGATATTCTAAATGCTATTAATGAAATTGATAGCTTTTTTGGTAATGATGTAAGCCTTGAGATTTTCCAAGGAGACATACGAACCAAAAGAGCTATCGAGAGAAATATTGAAATTATAGGAGAAGCGATGAACCGTATCTTAAAAAAGGATAGTGATATAAACATCTCAAATGCACGGCAGATTGTAGATGTCCGTAATAGAATTATACATGGTTATGATACAGTCTCTGACAATATTCTTTGGGCTATCGTTACACAATATCTCCCTATTTTACAAAAAGAAGTAAGTAGTTTGTTACATGAATAACCTCTTTCACGATTATACTCCTAAAGAATTTGAAGCACAAGCACTAAAAGTATTTGCTTTTCAGTACCAAAACAATGCTGTATATCAGGAGTTTTGCAACTATTTCGGCAAGACTCCTAAGACGGTACATGCTCTTGAGGAGATTCCTTTCTTGCCAATAGAGTTTTTCAAGAGTAAAGAAATCTATGCGGCTACCAATGCTCCTGAGGAAATCTTTACCAGTAGTGGCACCACAAGTAGCCAAACGTCTCGGCACTTGGTAAGCTCCCTTGCTCTCTATAGGGAGAGTTTTCGCAAGGGATTTGCTCACTTCTATGGGGGGATAGAGGAGTATATATTTTTGGCGCTGCTCCCCTCTTACTTAGAGCGCAAGGGTTCGTCCCTTATCTATATGGCTGATGACCTGATTGAAAGCGCCCAAAAGGAAAGCGGTTTTTACCTCTACAACCAAGAGGAGCTTGCCCAAAAACTAAGACTATGGGACGCTCAGGGACGAAAGGTTTTCCTTATGGGGGTATCTTTCGCACTTTTGGACTTGGTAGAGCAATACCAATTCTCGTTAAAGAATACGATTGTTATGGAGACAGGAGGCATGAAAGGACGGCGCAAGGAACTGATTCGTGAGGAGTTACATGGGCTGCTGTGTAGGGGCTTTGGCACTAAAGTGATTCACTCCGAATATGGAATGACGGAGCTACTCTCCCAAGCCTATAGCCAAGGAAATGGCCTATTCTACCCTGTGCCTTGGATGAAGGTCTTGATTCGTGATAGTGAGGATGCACTCTCTCCCCTCCCTTATGGTCGTATCGGAGGAATTAATGTGATAGACCTTGCCAATTACTACTCTTGTAGCTTTATCGCTACTCAGGATTTAGGTAAGGCCTACCCCGATGGTTCTTTTGAGGTATTGGGGCGCTTTGATGCAGCAGATATTCGTGGTTGTAACCTGTTAATCTTACAAAATTAATCCTATGGAAAAATGGTTTTTCTCCCCAAACGAAGCAGGTACCGATGAGGCAGGACGTGGCTGCTTGGCAGGCCCTGTTACGGCAGCGGCAGTGATCCTCCCTGAAGATTTCTATCACCCTCTGCTCAATGACTCCAAGCAAATGACTGAAAAACAGCGCAATGAACTGCGCCCTATTATAGAAGAGCAGGCGATAAGCTATGCCGTAGTACATGTCTGCCCACAACGAATTGACCAAATCAATATCCTCAATGCCTCCATTGAGGCCATGCAACAGGCCTTGGACAAACTCACTGTAACTCCTGAGTTTATTGTAGTAGATGGTAATCGCTTCAAGCCTTATAAGGAGATTCCTTACTCTTGTCAAGTAAAGGGGGACGCGCGCTTTATGCGTATTGCGGCCGCTTCGGTACTGGCCAAGACCTATCGCGATGCCTATATGGAAGAGTTACACAAGCAATACCCTATGTATCATTGGGATAAAAATAAAGGATACCCAACTGGTGAACACCGAGCGGCTATCCTTGAATATGGATCTTGTGAATATCATAGAAAGACATTTCAACTCATTGATATTCAGTTAAAATTTGATTTTTAATCAGACCGAGCGCTGTACCACCTCAAAGAGCTTGCCTGCATCGCACTTGATAGTCTTGGAGGGAAACTTAAGAATCAGGGCATAGTCATGGGTCGCCATAAGGATAGAACGACCTGAGTCGTTAATCTCTCGCATCACTTTCATAATCTCCACACTCGTCTCTGGGTCAAGGTTTCCCGTAGGTTCATCGGCCAGAATCAAGTCTGGGTCATTGAGCAAAGCACGCGCAATGGCTACACGCTGCTGCTCACCTCCAGAGAGCTCATGTGGGTGCTTGTCTATCTTGGTCTGCATCTTCACCTTGGCCAGCACACTACTGATACGCGTCTCTATCTTATGAGGATCATGCCAACCTGTGGCGCGTAGGACAAATTCCAAATTGCCAAATACAGTTCTGTCGGGCAATAGCTTAAAGTCCTGAAAGACTACCCCTATTTTTCGTCTTAGATAAGGGATTTCCGATTCCTTAAGGGTAGCTAAATTAAAATCTACGGCCATACCCGTGCCCTTCTTCAAAGGTAAATCCCCATAGAGTATCTTCAGCAAGGAACTCTTTCCACTGCCTGTTTTGCCTATCAGGTATACAAACTCTCCCCTCTCTATAGTGAGGTTGATATCATGCAAGATAAGATTCTTTCTTTGAAAAATAGAAACATCCTTAAGTTCTACTACGGTTTTTGCCATGGGGGTTTTCTTGAGGGTTATACATACATTGCTTCTATCTCACGGAAATAATTCTTATAGATATTCTTTCGCTTGAGCTTGAGGGTTGGGGTGAGTTCATCATTATTGATAGAGAAAGGCGTGGTTAGCAGGGTAAATTTCTTAATCTGCTCATAAGCGGCCAACTCCTGCTGTAAGTGCTGTAATCTCTTCTGGAAGAACTCCACTATTTGGCTGTTTTTGATTAGCTCTGAATAGTTTTTATACTTGAGGTTGAGAGACTTAGCATATTCGGCTAAGGCTTCATAGTTGGGGACAATCAGGGCAGAGACATACTTGCGGGCATCGGCTATAACGGCAATTTGCTCTATAAAGCTGTCCTTACCTACCTTGCCTTCTATCTGCTGGGGAGCTATGTATTTCCCATTGGAGGTCTTCATCAGTTCCTTGATACGTTCGGTGATATAGAGGTTGCCTTCTTTATCCAAATAACCTGCATCGCCTGTACGCAAGTAACCGTCTTCGGTAAAGGCTTTGGCGTTCTCCTCTGGATTGTTATAATAGCCTTTGGAAATAGAACCGCCCTTGAGTAGAATCTCATTGTTCTTCCCTATTTTTGCTTGTACGTAAGGCATTAGGGTACCAACCGACTTGAGCTTAAACTTGTGATCGTCCCAGCAAGATACGGTCGCAGTGGTCTCGGTCATACCATAGCCCAAGGTAACATTGACTCCTATGGCACGGAAGAAACGCCCTATAGAGGGTTCCAAGAGAGCACCTCCGCAAGGAATCATCTGGATATTGCCTCCCAAAGCAGCTTTTAGCTTCTGGAAAATAAGTTTGTCTGCCACATCATAAAGTTTTTTGAGAATAAAAGAAGGATATTTCCCTTTTTTGGTTCTTCCCAACTGTATTTTAGCAATTCGGGTAGCTGTAGCGAAGACTAAGCGCTTTACTACCGACTGCTTTTGTACATTCTCGTAGATTTTAGTATATATTTTCTCCAAAAGACGCGGTACCACACACATATAGTGTGGTTTTACCTCTTTGAGTGCCTCGGCCACACGGTTAGTGTCATCTAAGTAACAGTTAATCACCCCTTTATGGAACACATAGGCCACCCACATACGCTCATATACATGGGAGAGCGGCAGGAAGGACATAGAGACATTACCCTCCACCACTGCTAAGCGGTCATCATGGTTGATGAACTGATAAGCCACATTCTCATAGTCTATCATCACGCCCTTGGGATTCCCTGTAGTACCTGATGTATAGATAATTGTATAGAGATCCTGCATACAGCAGCTATCAAAACGCTCCTTAAGTTCTCTCTCATAGTGTCCCTCTGGCACTAAGGCTACAAACTTTGACAGCGGGAGTACGACATGCTCTTCATCCTTAAGAAGAGATTCGTTAAAGAGTACTACCAATTGTAACTCTGGACACGCTTGGCGTATCTGCTCTACCTTTTCGCATTGTTCTTTTTCACCGACAAAGAGGATTCTAATGCCCGCATTGTTGATGATATAAGCCGCTTGTTCAGCCGTATTGGTAGCATAGATAGGCACTGCACAAGCTCTTAGGTGAGCGGCGGCCATATCCACCATAGTCCATTGGGGAGAGTTGGGAGCAAAAATCCCTATATTTTCCTGTATTCCTACTTGGTAATGGAGCAAAGCCTTAGCTATCTTCTGTATTTCTTCGTAAAATACTTTCCAAGAAAGGGAGCACAATTGCCCATTTTCCCAGTAGCGAACGGCCTCACGTTCTCCATAATGTGCGGCCTGAGAGGCCATACGTGTAACCAAGTGAAACTTTTCTAAATTCATCACTGCTTGTTTGCGTTTCAAATAGCAAAATTAGTGCTTTTCCCTGATATAAAAAAAAATAAAAAGTTAAATGTTAGTGACAAACGACAAATGACCAATGACAAATCATTAGAGATTAGTCACTGGTCATTAGTCGTTAGTTACTGGTCATTAGTACTTAAGGTACAACCAACCTTTCTCAGTATGGGACTGGTCTTCGGAGTCTTCGTACTCTAAGATGTAGTAGTAAGTTCCTTGTGGTAGCTTGCTATCTGCACTTATAGTAGCACGTCCGTTAGAATGACCGTCAAATGGCTCGTTATTGCTATAACCATCTTTCTCATAGACAAGTACGCCCCAACGGTTGAATATCTTCAGATTATTCTTAGGATAGTACTCTATACCGTCTATCTTGAAATAATCATTTTGTCCATCTCCATCAGCTGATACTCCGTTGTAGATTGTAAGTGGTTTGTCTTTGATCACTTCCACTTTTATCTTAGCGTTTCTACAAGCTGTTGGGTGCTCCTTCATACAGAGATTATACTCTATATTATAAACACCTACTGGGGTACCTTGAGGAATTATCAAGTTACCTTGTTCGTCTATTTTAACGTCTGAAAGACCTCCATTATTCTCCCCTATAGTAGCGGTTACTTTATCTAGATTGTCAAGCGCTTTACCGCCTGCATATAGGTCATTTTCTAAGACATTACCTACATTTACTGCTCCCTTAGTGGTATTCACTGGAGTAGCTGTAAAGTCATCATCTTCAGCCTTAAGAGCAGGAAGGAGCTTAAGTACACCCTTAGCTGTCTTACACTCATCAGGAGCTGCTATCTTACAGATTGTATAGCTATAAGTATAGACTCCGTCTGGGATACCTGATGCTACAGTGATTGTACCATCCTGAGGATTGATCACAATACCTGGCACCTCATTACCATCTTTATCCTTCACTGGGGTTGATGTAAATGTTACATTATCTCCTGGCTTAGGACGCTTGCCGTCTACCTCATCATTATCAAAGATACTTGGCTTATCTATATGCTGTTCTGTACCATTATTATTGAACACCTCATGTTCGTCATCTCCAGCAGCAAAAGTAACTACCTTTATGATTACTACAGCGGAAGAATTCTTGGTCTTATCATTTTTATCGCTTATTGTATAGTAGTACTTATGAATACCTGGGGCGATACCTTTCATAACATCCACACGACCATCAACAAATCTCATTTTTAAGTGAGTATCTTCATTATCACCTATCAACGTTTTTTCTATTATCACCTCGTTAGTAGTAGGGCCAACTTTGCCTGCGAATATATCATTATTGAGGACACTTGGAGTAAGACCTCCTAAAGTACCTATTTCAAACTCATCATCTTTGGCTAAGATCGTATTATCTACTACCTCAAAGGTTACTTTTGCCTCTTCACTACAGTTGGTAGGTAAGGCCTTCTCACAGATAGTGTATGTATAGGTATAAACACCTACAGGAGTACCTTGTTTTACGGTAATGCTTCCGTTATCATTCATAGTAACGGTACCATCTTGAACAGCTGTACCATCTTGGCGTGTTACCGCTCCCTTGTGGAGGATCACATCAGTCACTGGAGAGAGGATACCTGGTACTCCTTCCAAGGTATCTACACCTGTTGAGAATACCGTATTGGTAGTGGTGTAATCCACCGTATTAGGTATCTTACCAAAGTTATCATCTACGGCCTTGATAGCGCGGTTTGGTGTCGTATCAGGGGTTACAGTTATCTTCGCCTTAGCGGTATCACAAGGAGAAGTTGCTCCTTTGACACAGATTCTGTATTCTACATCGTAAGTTGCTGGTGTAGCATTATCTGGCACCTTAATCTTACCTGTGGCAGGATCTGCGGTCACACCTGTAAGACCACCGTCATTGGCGATAGTAATATCCACATTGGCAGCAGTGGCTGGATCTCCATTTACACGGTCGTTACTTAAGACATCTACCACACCTCCTTTGGCTACCTGTGTTTCAGGGTCATCGTTGGCATTGATAGTAGGTGTTGGTACTACATCTTCGGTTACTATGATTCTCACCTTAGCGGTATCACAAGGAGCTGTTGCTCCTCTTACACAGATTTGGTAAGTAATATCATAAGCTCCTGGAGTAGCATCTGTTGGCACCTTAATCTTGCCTGTGGCAGGATTTATAGTTATACCAGTAAGACCTCCATCAATTGGGATAGTGATATCCACATTGGTTGGGGTAGCAGGGTTACCATCTACCTTATCATTGTTGAGTACATCAACCTCTCCTCCTTTGGCTACCTGTGTTTCAGGGTCATCATTAGCCTCTATTGTATGGTTGGTATCAGAGGTTACTGTGATTTTAGCTACAGCTGTATCACAAGTATTAGGATCGCTTAACAGACATATCTTATAGGTTACATCGTAAGTGTCAGGCGTTGCTGTGTTTGGCACTACGAGCTTACCTGTGGTAGGATCTACAGTTACACCTGTAAGTCCTCCGTCTGTAACAATGGCAATAGCTACATTAGTTAGTGTAGCAGGGTTACCTCCTACCGTATCATTGTGGAGTACATCCACCTGACCACCTCTTGGGCTAATGGCTACATCATCTACAGCCTCAATAACTGGTACTGTTTCTACTACCTTGATTTCAGCAATTGAGGTCTTTTCAGTGCCACATTCGCCTGTTATCTCTGCCCAGTAGAAGAGACTTCCTACTGTGTCAGTGGCTGGAGTGTAGGTGTTATTTCCTCCTACTTCAGTACCACCTGTATAGCTATTAGTAGTATTCTTATACCACTTATAGGTAAGGGTTCCCATTCCTGTTGCTGCTGCTGTAAGTGGTGTAGCAGACGCATCATCCTTCACATAAACAGCACTTTGTGGGTTAGCCCCTATAATAGTAGCTGCTTTCTGAGCTTTGATTTCAAAGCTATCGGAAGCTACAGATTCACAATTACCTATCTTAGTGGTAATAGTATAAGTACCTGCTGCAAGACCTGTAATCTCATGGCTGGTGTCATCCACAGTAAGTTGTGTAGCTCCATTCCAGTAGGTTTGTCCTGATACATAGTTACTAATCACAGCCTTGGTAGGTGCAGTACAGCTTTCAGCGGTAAGGGTCACTGTTGGTTTGGCTGGTGCTGTTTGTTGATCTTTGATTTCAAAGGCATCAGAAACCTCAGATTCACAACCATCTTTTTCTGCTTTCACCTTGTAAGTACCTGCGGCAAGACCTGAAAGTACTCCATCGGTAGCTATAGTTACGCCTGTTACAGGTGTACCATCGGCCTTAGTAAAGGTATAAGTTACACCACTTGACACATAATTGCTAATCTTAGCCACAGTAGCAGCAGTACAGCTTTCCGCAGTAAGGTCAATTGTTGGTTTGGCAGGTACTTCTTTCTGAGCTTTGATTTCAAAACTATCAGAAGCTACAGACTCACAATTGTCATTATTCTTAGCTGTAATGGTATAAGTACCTGCTACAAGATTTGTAATCTCATGACTGGTGTTATCCACAGTAAGTTGTGTGGCTCCATTCCAGTAGGTTTGTCCTAGTACATAGTTACTAATCACTGCCTTGGTAGGGGCTGCACAGCTTTCAGCAGTAAGGGTTACCATTGGTTTGGCTGGTGCTGCCTTCTGAGCTTTGATTTCAAAGTTATCAGAAATATCAGAGGTACAACCATCTTTTTCTGCTTTCACCTTGTAAGTACCTGCGGCAAGACCAGAGATCACACCGCTATTGGCTACTGAAACACCTGTAACAGCTGTTCCGTCGGCTTTGGTAAATACATAAGTTATACCTGAAGCATAATTACTAATCTTAGCCACAGTAGCAGTAGTACAGCTTTCAGCAGTAAGAGTTACTGTTGGTTTATCTGGTGTCGGCTTCTTCGCCTTGACTTCAAACTCATCAGAAAGTGCGGAAGTACATTCGTTTACTTTCACTTTCACCTTATACTTAGCTGCGGCAAGACCTGTCACCTTACCTGTAGTGCGATCTATAGTAAAGCCTGTGGTTATCTCTGTATCATCAGCTGTTTTAACAAAGGTATAGCTACCTCCTTCTATATAGTTAGTAATCTTCACTATAGTAGGATCATCACAAGTAGGATCGGAATCCTTAGCTACAGTAGGAGCGGCAGGCACGAGCTTATCTTTGATCTCAAATTCAGCTGAAGCATCAGAGGTACAGCCGTCTTTTTCTCCTTTTACCTTGTACTTACCTACAGCAAGTCCAGTGATGGTACCATCGGTAGCATCTACCGCAATTGGATCGGTTACAGCAGTACCGTCCGCTTTCTCAAAGTGGTAGGTAGTACCTGGTACATAGTTAGTAATCTTAGCCACACTAACCTCATCACAAGTAGCAAAAGTCTTTTCTTGTACTACTGGAATTACTGAGCCTTTGGCTGCTATGATTTCAAACTCATCAGAAGCCTCAGAGCTACAATTGTTCTTGGTAGCAGTTACCTTATACTTACCTGCTGGAAGAGCAGAGATCTCTCCATTGGAACCTACTACTCCATTTACAGAAGCATTGTCAGAGGTTCTAACAAAGCTATAGGTAGCATGTATATCCACATTAGTAATCTTCATCACTCGGTCGTGGGTACAGTCGGCCGCACTTACTTCACTGAGGATAGGCTTATCTACCCCTGTCACATTAAGTTTAGCCGCTTCACTATAGCGTGTTACAGTAACTCCATTGCACAAATGTAAAGGAGTAGATTCTGTATAGGTATATTTCACACGATACCAAGTATCATCCATACTACGAGTGGTTACCAAGTCTAATACTTGTGCTGTTCCACTGGCAGTGTTACCACTCTTACCAGCCATATCAGTCCAAGTAAGCGCATCGGTTGAGCTTTGCCATTGGTAAGCGATTTGGCCTGTATAGCCTGTTTCCAATTGTGCCTTAGCTGTAAAGGCTGTGGTATCTCCTTCACAGTGGTTTTCACTCTGTGGTTCCTGTTCTACGGAGAGAATTTCCGCTTTTTGGATAGAGGAAGGACAAAGCTCTACATAATATCCATAAGCAGCGGGGTCACTCTGTCCGTTGCTATTACCATCTTCTATCTCAATTCGAGTAAATGGCTTATCAGAAGTTACCCTTACCACCATATCGGTAAGTCTTTTTCCTTCTATCTCATTACCATTAATTACCTTAGAATAGGTATCTGAACTATTGTCACGACAATCAGAGACTCTGGTTACCTGAGCCGTACCACAGTTCACTCTAATTTTAGCTCTATCTCTGAACTCTCGGTTTACAAAGCCTGATCTACCCATACCCATAAACCAGATTTCAGCGCTGGTTACTGGGGCATCAAAGTGATAAGTGGCCTTGGTGGTAAGGTTTGGACGCAATGGATCCAAATGACGTCCCATCCATACATAGCCAGCTTCATACGGACCATTACAGTAGGCTGGGTCAGTATCTCTTGATGAGTAGGAGATATTTCCGTCTAAGTCACGTGTAACCTCTACCCCATTCATGGTTTTCTTCACATTCAAGCCTGTAGCAAATTGTGGTTCAGGTTTGTTAGCCCCACAGCCTGCTGTTACTTCTATCTTCTGAGTGGAAGGATAGGTACAATCTCCTTTCTTCACTTGAACAACGGCCAAGGTCGTTGCTTGAGAGATTGGAATAACCTTGGTAGCCTCTCCTTGTGCATTGAGGGTAATCTCTGCAGGTGCGCCACCTGCTACGGTATAGACTACGGTTGCCCCTGGGGTTCCTTTGAAAGCAAAGGTTACAGGAGTGGATACCCCTTGCGCTATAGAGCCTGGGTTGGCGGTGAGCTTGGTTACCTCTGCCTTGCCATGAACAGTCAGTTTCGCTATCTGAGAATATTCTGTTACTTTAGCATCACAGATAGCGGCCGTACGCTCATAAGTATAACGTACGCGATAATAGCGATCATTGTGCTGGCTTACAGTAGTATTAGGTACTAAAAGCTCTACTTCTTCATCGCTATTAGCATAACGAGTAGTTCCTACATCAGACCAAGAAGTCTGGTCGGCAGAGACTTGCCATTGGTAACCTATTTGTCCTAAAAGACCTGCTTTGAGCTGTATCTTGGAAGTGAAGCGTGCTGTGCTACCCTCACACACCGCTGTAGGCTGTGGCTGAGTAATCACATGTAGTAACTCCGCTTTCTTCACAGAACTTGGACAGAGCTCCATAGCAAACCCATCAGTAATCAAGTCGTTGTTAGGACGTATGGTAAGAGTGGTAAATGGTTTGTTAGAGCTTACACGTACCACTACATCATCTAATCGTTTGGTCTTGATTGTATGGCCATCTTTGGTAGCATTGCCATTACAATCATTTTCTATATCCAAACGAAGTACACCACAATTGACTTCAAACTCTGCTCTATCCCAATAGTCAAGGATAAAGTTACGTTCTCCCATCATCAGAAGAGATACATCCACACTGGTAATAGGTTCTCCAAAGGTATAAACTACCTTGGTACTCTTAGTAGAGTGCATATGTACATAACCTGGTGTGTACGAAGGCTTACAAGTGAGACTACTGCTAAGGGCTGGTGTGAAGTAAGCTCTGGAGAGTATTCCTGAGACTTCTCGTTTTACCATAACCCCATTCATAGCTTTATAACTAATCTTCTGCTGATCAAACTGTGGTTCAGGCACATTATCACCACAAGCCTTTCCTACCAAGAGGGTTTGGCTGAGGACAAGCTCACAACCGTCCTTTTCTATCTTAGTAACGGTCAGTGCTATAGGATTGGTAGTCAATTTGATTACTTTCGCCTCTCCATTACCATCAAGCACCTTGGTTCCTGTCTCTGTACCTATAGTATAGCTTACTGTAGCTCCAGGTGTTCCCTTGATCGTAAAGGTTACACTACCACCTGCCTGAGGTAAGAAAGTAGGATTAGCTGTAAGGGAGGTAAATTCCACAGTAGTAAAGGCTACTGTTACATCTACCAAGCTAGTTTCACAGTTGTTAGTATAGTGACTTACCTTAAAGGCACCTGTCTGAGGCAAGCGTTCGTTATCTCCTGTAAGGCGGTTACCATTATGGTATACACGTACTGATTCAGGGCGTGTAGGATCCACCTTCTTCTTCAAGTCATATACAGTAGCTCCTTTGCAGAAGGTATAGCTCTGTCCTGTAGCAGGTGCTTGCAGGATACGTGTCTTCACTGATACGCGCTCACTCTCACAAGAGCCGTTCTTCTTGGCCACATAATAGAGCGTGTTGTCCGCCAAGGCAGTAGTAGGTGCAAGAGCTGTACCTCCGGTAGCAGCTGCATACCATACATAGTTCGTTCCTTGTGGCTGTAGGTCAGCTACAGTAGCAGCACCACAGAAACTTTGGTTGGCATTGGCTACCGTAGGAGGTGTAATCCCTTTAACATAGGCCTTCACTCCTTCACTAACACATTTTCCTGTCTCGGTAAGAGTAAAGACATAGTAGGCATTGCGTACTATTGCTGTAGCATCTACAAGCTCTGTAGTGAAGTTACTATCAGAAGCATCATAGAACTTAATCACCGTAGTGGCTGGCAAAGACAATTCTGTACGTAATTTTGCTTTAAGTGTTCCTATATTATAGGTATCTCCTTGACAGAAGAGTACTTCCTTATCGTCAGGAGCAGCCGTTTGTGGCGTTACCGTTACAGTTACCTCTTGAGCAGCCTCACAACCATTGGTACGCTTTACGGTAAGTACATAGGTAAAGGTCTGAGTGGCAGTGAGCTTAGTACCATTGTAATGGAAGTTTGGTTCCTTGATATTGGTAGCTGATAGGTAATCGAGCTTATCATTAGCAGTCTTACCTGACCAAGTGTATTGGTCATAGGTAGCACCTGCTGCCTTGTAAGCCAATTGCTTGGTTTCGTTTTCACAAATGGTAAGATCATCTACCAAGCCTGTAATTTTATCTGGAGCTGGTACTCCAGCAGCTACACTGGAGCAGAGACATATATTCTCCTCATTTCTCATCACCAAGAGCAAGCGACATACATCTGCCTGAGCTACCTCTATGGTAAATGATTTCTCTGTAGAGGTACCTCCCTTAGCTACATTCTCTACAAAGCTATAGGAGGCTGGATTAAGCTTGGTATCTCCTGCGTCATATTGTCCATCATTATTATTATCCTTATAAAGGTCTATCTTCAGGTTATGCATGGTTGCAGAAAGTGCTACTCCTGCATCAGCTGCATTGGCTATTTTATAAGCAATGGTCAGTTCCTCCTTGCCATTCTTGGCTACAGAAGTCGCTTTTACATCGGTGAAGGATGGCTTAGGACGGTTATTATCTATAACAACCTCCTTAGTACCACTATTTGAAGTATTTGCTCTGGTAGCTGGACAAGGCGTTCCTCCACAAGAAGCGCCTGTAGTGGCATCGGTGGAGAAGACTTTGAGCTTCTTATCGGTACATTCTACCAAGGTATTGGCTTTTTGTCGTACGGTTACAGAATATTCAAAGCTATCATTATTCTTCATTCCTTGAGGAATAGTAATCACTATTTCGGTCTCATTTCCTATAGTTCTTCTCTCTGCTATTTTTTCTACTGGATTAGCCCAAGTAACTGTAGGTGGGTTATAAGCAGGCGTACGAGAAACCATTCCTAAAGTAAGCAATTCATAGCCTTCAGGGATACGGAAGCGCAAACGTGCATTGGGGCCTATCTCTGTAAAGGTAGAATTTTTCTGATTAACAGTAACCCTTGTCTTATAAGTGGCTCCTGAGGCACAAGCACTTGCATTCCCCCCTGGTATAAGGGTGAGAGGTGTAAGTCCTATATCATAATTTACAGCGGTAACGTTCTTGATACCTGCGACAATAGCTTTCGTCTTATCTCCATCGGCAAGGCGCCCACAGAGGTCAGTGGATTCTACATCTATATCAAATTCGGTTCCTGAAGTAAAGTCGCACTTAGGCTCTACCTTAAAGGTAAGTTTTAGCTGGCGCTTATTGGCATCAATAGGTTCAGATAGATTACCCGATAGGCTACCTCCTGGCAATACATTGCTTAGGTCATAGATATGCTTGGTTCCTTGTTGGGTATGAAGGATTTGCCCTGCTCCTGTTCCTACTGTGTAGGTAGTACCTCCCAATGGGTATTGTACTGTTACATCAGAGAAAGAAAGGGTGTTGGCCACTTCATTGACTACCAACTTCACATTATAGAGGTCACCAGCTCCCGCACTATTAATGGTATAGCTATAGGTTGCCTTCTGGCACATATCTATCTGGGTAGGGTTAGCCGCATCAGGGCTGATATCCCTACGGCTTCTTGGTACCGTAATGGCATAGGTAAGCGACTGCTCATGGCAGGTAGTCTTATACCCTTGCGTAGGGTTCTCATTACAGTTCCAGCCTGCATAGACTTTTAGGTTTGTATTCTCACAACCTGTTATTCTATACTTAAGAGTAAAGCTACGGGTTTTTCCTTTCTCTATCTTATCTTTGTTGTTGTTGTCCTTGAGGAAGAACATCTTCTCTCCAGAGATACCCTTATCTGTATAGGTAAAGGCACTACCTGTGGTAGTCTCTTGCAAGGAGGTTACTTCTATCCCTGTTACATCAGGTACGGATATCCAACCATAAGGGGCATCGGAAAGAGAACCATTGCTTATAGTAAACTTAGCCTCCAACTCACGCTTATTAGCGTTTATAGATGAAGCCGATACCGTAGCCATTGTTATAGCAGGTTTATCTCTGTGATATACAGCGGTCTGTCCTTTAGGCATCTCATAGGTAACTTCTTTCTTGTCACCACTAATTGCGTAATGGTAATAGAAATCTTCGTATTCTATTTTGGACTTCACCATCATGTTATTAGCCTCTGCGACTGCAAAAGAAGTAGTAGCAGGAGTCTTACAAGTAGCTTGTAGCGTAGTTTTAAAATAACTATCATAGAAATTCTCTACCGAAATCTCTCCTGCAGGCAAGTATCCTGGATCTGTCCTACTAGTTGGATTTGTATAAGTATAGGTCTTATAAGTGCCATTGTCTGACTCCAAAGTGAAGTTGACACTCTTTTCCGCTTCAGCTCCATATTTTTGTCGGTACCTATACACTACACTACCTATATAGTTCATAGAACTTGGTATCTGGAAAGTGACTTTTTTAATTAGGCGTGAAGGACGAAACTCATCAGTAAAATAGTTACCTCCTGCATCAAACCTACGTCCTGCAAATACTTGAAAAGATGACCCTATATTTGCGGGGGCACAGCCATCTACATAATAGGTATTGGTATTGAGGTGATTGAACAAGTTGGCATAATAGAAAGTTGCATAGAGGTTTGCCCCACAGTGCTTTTGTGCGGTATGATACCCTTCTGGTGTAAGTGCCGTCTCTGTCGCAGGATTATCCAAGCGATAGAAGAAACTTTCTCCTCCGGATTCTATATCATGTGAATTATTTCCTCTTTCATCACTATTATTGGTAATCTGATAGGTAGCTACCACGTTGAATGTAGCATCCTTAGGCAAGTTTCCTCCAGGCAAGACTGAGGTAAGATCCCAACGGAAGTAATCCTTATCCCCTACAGTGATTTTAACAGCTGCACTTCCTGCTAAGGTAGCAGTATGACTACCTACTGTGAACTTGAGGGACTTAGGTTTTAACCCTGGCGCCTTAGCAAAGGTAGCGTGATAATAGAGGTTAGAAGTAGCAGCCCCTAACTCTTTCCCTTCAGAGATTACTTCAATATCATCTAAGTAAAGAGCTCGCTGACGTTGCAGTGGTGACACCTGAGCGCGGGTTCTACGTTCGGCCATGGTATAGTCTTTCCAACCATAAGAATTATCCGCACGCTCTACTTTGGTGCTGGTCATTCGAGGTCCATTGGTAGCACAAGGAGAGCTACAACCTGTAGGGATTCCCTTCTGTGTTACACATACATAAGGCACTTCCGAATAGGTAGTCTTTCCTCCATCTTTATCCAAGTAGGAGATTTTATAATCTACCTTTACGTCTCCAGTACCAATACAATTTTCCAGTACCATATCAAAGGTGATATAACCATAGGCGGTAGTACCCGTAGTATAAGTAAGAGTCCCCCCTGCGGGTACATCAGATAACACTTCGGGAGGTAGTGTAGCTGTACCATACTTCCATGCTTTGTAGAACTTCACATTCTTAAGCGCTACCCCAGCAGGTAACTTCATTTCATATTTGTACCTGCGATCATTCTGTGAAGAAGCTGCTCCCTTAAGTCGTTGAGTATTATTATAGCCTGAAGTATTGAAGTCCGCTATCATGTAACCGGGAAGTGCTACATTTTCTATTAACTGAGTAGGTAACTTAACGCCATCGACTACCCCATTGACAAAACGTTCAAAAGTCCTTTCGTGTATATAAGCCCCTCCCGTAGTACCATCTTCTCCGCAAACATTCTTAGAGTACATTTCAGAAGAAGGGTTAACAATAAATTCTCCTCCATTGGTCTGCAAACATCTGATACCCGCTTTTTTTACATAGTCAAAACGAAGCGTAAAGCCATTACCTTTTCTAAGTTCATTGCGACGGCCATCATTATTTTCATCAGTAAATCCTATAGTCTTACTACCATAAGTAGGGTGAGTAGCCGATAATTCGGGCATATTGTCAAAACTGATCGTTATATCCTTATCCGCTACAGGCTGGGTAATAGCCGAAGCTGGGATCAGAATTTCAGTACCATCGGTGGCTACCAAACGAAATTTGGTAGGCTGATACTCAATGAATTTTCTGCTTCTGTGTCGTTCAAAAACTTTGATTCTAATATTAAAGGCAGTAGGATTATCACCTGTACCATCATTAATATATCTGACTGTATAAGTACCTAAGGTATTTCCTGAAAGCCCATCAGCCCAAGTGAAATAGGTATTATTAGAGTTAGTATAATCCCAGCCAATGCGAGGAGTACCTGTAGCTATATTAAGGGTTTTAGTAACTTTAGGACTTGCCTCAAAGAGTTCGCTTATCCCATTTCCCCAATAAGCTACATAGTCTATGGTTCTACCGGGGGTACATTTGTTCACCGTATAGGTATGAGAAAAAGTAGCCGCTGCATTCTTTACCAAAGCAGTAGCCAAGGTCACCTTATAGAGATCTGCACCTGCATTGTCAAAGCCCGCAGGTACTTGTCCTATCTTAGTAACCGCATTTCCTGCATAGGTAACCCCTCCTGCAACTACATCAGCAGGGTACTTTATGGAAAAGTAAATATCCTTTACACTTCCATCCCCTGTGTTGCGCACATCAAAGGACACTGTATGGGTTCCCTGTGCATTACTTTGAGTAGGAGGCACGTTTTGTACTGTAAGGCTTGGATAAGGCAAGGTATAAGCATTATCTGCTTGCTTGGTAGTGGGACTTACCCCTGCCACAGTAATGGTAGCACTATCCTTAAGAATAGTACCATTCTTAAGTATAACAAGTGCTGCCTTAGTAACCTTACGCGTAATGGTAAAAGTTACTGTCGCCCCTGGGCTTGTACTGGTAACTGTAAAAACAGGATTTACAGCTGTAGAACCCGTTTTTTGCACTACCGTATTTACATTGGCTCCCTTCGTTACTGAACTTGCCAAGTACTCTATCCCCGCAGGAAAAGTAAGTGCCACCTCCGCAGTATTCTTACCTGGAGGCATATTGAAGCTCACCGAGAGCGTTCCACCCTTAAAATCTTCACTGGCGAAGTGCGCCGCCGAAGGAGTAGAGGTCAAGTTGATCCCTCCTATCTGTGCCTGTAACCTCCCCATAGAGAGCATTAACAGTGTGAAAATTAACAGTTTAACAAAATAAGTTGCTCTTTTTCTCATTTCTTTCATGATTTAAGAAAACATTGTTTAGTAATTTGGG
>CAJZFM010000009.1 GCA_915070235.1 uncultured Capnocytophaga sp.
AGATAAGAGGCAAGTTCTAATGTCCAATACATATTTTTAGTTTTTAGTTTTTAGTCGTTAGTTGTTTTTCACTTTTTACTTTTTGTTATCCACTAATTAGTATTCTCCTTTGAATACTTCTTTGAGGCTGGAGAAAGAATTTTTTAGCAGCTTCTTGAGCTTTTTAGGCTTTTTCCATGCACATATTTCTATATCTTCTTCTTCTTGGGGGTGGAGCTCCTCTTGGCTATCACTGTACATGTTGTACCAATGAGTTTGCTTCAGGCACCAATGCTGGTCTTGCTTATAGATATGATAGGTAACCACTCGCTTGCCCAAGACACGCAAGCCTTTGACCCCAGTCTCTTCCTCTACTTCCCTTTGGGCACATTGGTTGATAACTTCCCCTTTTTCTAATTTTCCTTTGGGTAAGTCCCATTTTCCTCTTCGTTTAATGAAAAGGATACGCCCCTTAGGATTACGTACTACCCCTCCACCTGCTTGTATTAGGGTAAAGGCCTTTTCAAAATCTTTAAATGGGTCAGGGCTATCTATATAGAATAGAAATTTGCCTGACCTATATCCGTCAATCTTTTTTATAAAAGCCTCTACGGAAAGATCCTTGAGGGTGAAAATACGATATTTCCTTTTATAGGATTTCTTTAAGGTATTGGTTACCAATATTTTTTTATCATCAAAAAAAACTGTGTACATAACTATCTTTTAAGGGAAATTAGTTTTTACTTTTACAGAGCTAAGTTACAATTTTTTTTTGATTCCTAAAAAGGTTTTCTTTTTTTTAACATAGTGAGTACAAACCTTATTCTATCACCAAAGTACGTTCTTCGTCAAAACCTTCGTTCTCAAAGATGATTTGGTAGTTACCCTTGGGTAGGTAATACTTCCCATTGTCAGCTTTCTTGAAGGTGGTCAAGAGTTTCTTTTCGTAAGCAATACGGCCTTCCTCTACAAAGGTCAGATCAAAAGGAATAAAGTTGAACCCTACCTTGGTTTGATAAGTGAACTTGGCAAGGGTGATTTTGTTCTTGACAATATTGATTTTGATTGTACTATTGTCTTTGGAGGCAAAGGACTCTAAGTATAGCACAGGCTCCTCGGGTGCTTGCCAAGGGCTGGGAGCATTTCCCCACTTGGGTGAATAGGCTATGGTATAAGTCTCCTTGAGAGGGTAGAACAGTTGGGCTTGTACAGCGGCACGTAGTTCCCTAAGGGTGGTAACATTGGCTGTAAAGAATCCATGCCCTTTGGTACCTACATATAGCTGGTTGGTCTGAGGGTTGATAGCGATGGCGCTTACTGAGCTGCGAGGAAGGTTTTCCTTGAAGGGATGCCACTTTTCTCCCATGTCAAAGGACACATATAAGCCGTTTTCAGTACCTAAGTAAAGCACTTGCTCATTGGCAGGATCTTCTATGATAATATTGGCAGTCTCTTCAGGCAGATTGGCCTTGAGGTTGTCCCAGCTTTTACCCATATTATTGCTACGGAAAAGCAGTGTTTGGTGATTGTCATTCTGCAAAATGACATAGACACGCTCTTGTGCATGCTTGGAAGCTAACAGACAAGCCACACGGTTGAGAGTAGGGAAAGAGGAATAAATCATCTGCCAAGAAACCCCTCCGTTTTGTGAGGTATAGATCATACCATCATCACTACCTGTGTATAATAGGCCAAACTGGAAAGGTGATTCGCAGATAGCTGAAATAGTACCATAGGAAAGAGATCCCCCCTTATCGCCATTGGTAAGGTCAGGGGAAATAGCATTCCACTGTTTGCCTTCGTTAAGCGACTGGAATAGGGTGTTAGTTCCTGCATAGAGAATGGTATTGTTCTGAGGGGAAAGCGCTAAGGCTGTTTGCAATGGATAGCGCTGTTTGGTCTTTTTGTCATAAGGGAGAGAGGTCTTGCTTTGTCTGAGTTGTAAAATGCTTCCAAAGGGTTGAGAGAGGAAGAGCTTATTCTCAGGTGAAGCCACAAGGGATCCTTTTTCTGGACTTAGGAAAGACCAGCCATTGGCAGTATGCTTGAAGACACCCTCGTTGAGGATGCTGGCATAGAAAGTATCATTTTCAGGCTTTCCTATTGATAGGGAAGTGGCAGAGGCCGTTTGTGGCATCTGTTGTTTAGCCCAAGTACGACCTTGGTCAAGGGACTGGAACATACCTTGGTTAGTTACCAAAATAAGCTGGCGCTCATCGGCAAAGAGCTGATGTACTTTCTGCTCCTTAGGATTATCCCTGAGCAATGTCCAAGTAATTCCACCATTATTAGAGTGCAGCAATGGCACCCCAGAGAGGTATAGTTCGTTCTCCTGCTTAGGATTTACGGCCAAGGCACCTACTTCGTATCCCTTGTTATAGAATACATTCGTCAGGGGTTTGTTATTCTTCTTGACCCAAGACTTTCCCCCATCGGCCGAGTGGTAGATTTCAGCTCCGATGACAGCGGGGAGCGCATCGGTAAAGCGGGTCAAGTCCGAAACCTTTACTGCACCTGAGCGCACTACCTCGCGGAGGTTCTCTACCGAATATTTGTTCTCTAAAGAATGGTTATATATATATTGGCTGATTCTCTCATCGTCAAGGGCGAGGAAGTCCTTGGTAGAAAGGCTTTGTAAGTTAAGGTTGGAGGGGTCATCTTTGGTACGTTCGCGGTTATCCACCAGCGCATAGAGGGAAGTGGGGCTGAATACAGCCAAGGATATTTTCCCGATATTCCCTTGAGGGAATCCAGAACCTGCACCAGTGATAAGTTCCCAAGTAGCTCCAGCGTTATTACTCTTATAGATGCCCGACTGCTTGCCTGCAGCAGTAATATTGGAAGGACTGAAAGAGCAATCCCAAGCCGAAAGGAAGAGTGTTTCGGGAGCTGAAGGGACTTTTTTTAGTTCATTAACACCCACTTGGCCGAAGGTCTGGTTCCAGTTCTTTCCCTTGTCGGTAGTACAGAGCACTCCTTGGATAGAGCCACCTTCGCCCATAGCACTCAGGCAGAGGTTGGTAGGGGAGAGTAGCGTAATTTGGCGTACAAGAATATTGCCTACAGGGGAAGTAGCCTGCCAGTCTTTGCCTTGTTCTTTAAAGAAAACCCCCTGATGATTGGCCACCCATAGGGTATGATTGTCCCAATCTACTGCCATAGCGTCAGCTTGAGGTGTCATAAAGTCAGCAAAGGTAGGAGAGAAACTCGCACCATTGTTTTCGCTATACCATACACCCGACTCGGCCAAGGCAACATACAGCTCATAAGGGTTATTAGGGTTTCTTTCTACCTGTATAATTTCCCCTGCCCCACGACTGATTTCGAGGGCTTGGAAAGGAATGTTCTTAACCCAAGATTTCTGCAGATTCTGAGAGCGAATCATCTCTTGTCGGTTTTGTACTTGTGCTATGCTGGCAAAGGAAAGCAGCATGGTAGCGGCCAAAAAAATACGTTTCATTTCTTAGAAATTAGACTAATGAATAAAAGCTAAAAAGTCGGAGCACTATCCTTCCACAAAAATCGTGCCTTTTCTAAATCTTCGGGGGTATCTATACCCACATTTTCTACTTCTGTCAGTATCATCTTGATACGCCTACCATTCTCCAAGTAGCGGAGCTGCTCGAGCTTTTCTACCTCTTCCAAAGGGGTAGGACTAAGGCGATAGAACGCCATTAGGGCTTCTTTGCGAAAAGCATAAACTCCTATGTGCTTGCGATAAGTGTAAGCGACCTGCTCGTCCCTTCTGAAAGGAATCGGGCTACGAGAGAAGTAGAGGGCAAAATTGGCCTTATCCACCACAACCTTCACATTGTTAGGGTTTTGTATATCTTCCCATTCCTTTAGAGGCATCATCAGTGAAGCCAAATCAATCTGTTGCTTGGTGTCATGGTCAAAAACCTCCAACAGACGCTCAAGACTTTCTTTTTGGATAAAAGGCTCGTCCCCTTGCACATTGACAATAATATCGGCAGAGAGGTTTTCTACCGCTTCGGCAATGCGATTGCTCCCGCAGCTGTGGGCTATTTGGCTTAGGAAGACCTTTCCATCTATCGCCTTGATTTTCTGTTCAATTTCTTGGCTATCGGTAGCCACCCATACCTCATCAAAGAGGTTGGTACGCACTGTGGCAAGGTAGGTTTGTTCAATGACAGAGCGCCCCCCTAAGTCCTGTAAGAGTTTCTTAGGGAAGCGAGTAGCCTCAAGGCGGGCAGGGATTACAGCTATCTTTCTCATGAATAAGGGATTAGAGAAAACCGAGTTCCAATTTGGCTTCTTCGCTCATCATCTCCTGTCCCCAAGGCGGGTCAAAGGTGAGTTCTACTTCCACTTCATTGATTTCGTCAATGCTGCCTATCTTCTCATAGACCTCCTGAGGGAGCACCTCTGCTACTGGGCAGTTGGGCGAGGTAAGGGTCATGAGGATTTTCACATCGCGGTTTTCGTTGATAAACACATCATAGATCAGTCCCAATTCGTATATATCCACAGGGATTTCAGGGTCATAAATAGTATGGAGTACCTCGACGATTTTCTCGCCAATGAGGTCAGTATCAATAGGTGTTTTTTCTTCAGACATGATTTAATTATTTTTTAAGGTTATAGCTTTGGCATAGAGTTTCATTTGCTCAATCATACTCACCAGCCCATTGGCACGGGTAGGGGAGAGGTGTTCCTTGAGGCCTATTTTATCAATAAAGCTCATATCGGCCGCCAGTATATCAGCTGCTTTTTGGTCAGAGAGGGCTTTGATCAAAATAGCGATAATCCCTTTGGTGATAATGGCATCACTATCGGCTGTAAAGTGGATGATGTCCCCCTGATTGTCCGCATGTAGCCATACTTGGCTTTGACAGCCCTTGATAAGGTATTCGTCCGTTTTGTACTGAGGGTCAATCAGCGGTAGGCTCTTGCCTAAGTCAATCATATATTCGTAACGGTCTTCCCAGCTTTCTAAAAAAGAAAAGTCTTCAATAATAGCGTTTTGTATTTCAGTGATGGTCATCTTTTTTTGGGCGCAAAAATACAACATTTAATAACAAATGACAAATGACAAGTGACAAATCTTTTTCACTTTTCGTTAGTCATTGGTCATTAGTCACTATTTAGTAGTTATGGCATTCCGTATTCGGATCAGCCATAAACTCCTGTGGGTCTATGCTGATGTTTCTTACTTTGGTAAAGGGAAGATCCAGCTCGAACTGATAGGTACGCTCTGCCCAATTCCATACAGGTAGCACAATGCGTTCCATGTTGATGAACGGATTGGGTTTCTCTCCAAAAGTAAGGTCGGTGGGAATGTATAGGGAGAAAGGCTTTTGTCCGTTGGGAATCACAATAAGGTCTAAGGGCATAGGGATACGTCCTTTTTTGCTGAGAGTAACTAAGGTTTTGTCGCCTTTGGCTTCTACCTTCTCTATACAATAGCCTATATGATGGGTGGTGTGCATGAACTCCTGAAGGAACCAAAAGAGCTGCATACCCGATTCTTTTTCCGCACAGCGCACGAAGTTCTCAGGGGTAGGGTGGGTAAAGGCGTATTCCTTGTAGAAACGCTTGAAGGTACGCTCCATGGCTCGGCGTCCGATGATGTAGTCCAAGTGAGAGGCGAACATAGTTCCCTTGGCATAGGCAGTGCCAAAGTAGGAACGCGTACGCTCGAAGAAGTCGGCACGGATGGAGGGGTCTTCCTCTTGGTTGTCATGGATATAGTCAAGGAAAGCCTTGCGGCGGAAGTCGGAGAAGTTGGCCACTGGGTCTTTCTGTACCACTTCGGCATCAGCCCATAGTTGTAGGAAGCAAGTAAAACCTTCATCAAACCAAGGATATTGCTGTTCGTCAATGGCAAAGATATGCTGAAACCAAGTGTGTGCCAGCTCATGACAGGCAGTTTTTATCAGTGTCTTAGGGTCTTTGCCTCCCTCTATAAAGGTACACATAGCATACTCCATTGCTCCTTGTCCTGCTTGGATAAAGGAATAATGATCCCAAGGATATTTGCCCACTTTAGCCTCGTAAAAGTCCAAAACTTCGGGCATGATTTGCTGTAGTTGCTTCCAGCTTTCAGGGAAATTCTTATAGAAGAAGTGGAGTTCTATACCACGCTTTGTTTTTACTATATCATGCTGATAGGCTGGGTCGGCCGCCCAAGAGAAGTCAATGACCTGCTCAGCCTTGAAGTGCCAAGTACGGGTCTTCTGTCGGGTTTTTACTTCCTTGATATTGTTGTAACCAAAACCTATTTGCTCAGGATTCTGTAGCGTACCGGTGCCTGCCACCATATAGTTTTTGTCAAGGGTGATTTTCACATCAAAGTTTGCCCAATCCCCATAGAACTCACCAAATATATATTGGTAAGGGTGCCAGCCTTGGCTGTCATAAGCGCAGATACGCGGGTACCACTGGGAGAGCGAAAGTGCCACCCCATCGGAGCTATTGCGCCCCATACGTAGCCCCATGGTAGGGATCTGAGCGGTGTAGTCCATGGTAAGGGTCGCTTTGCCCTTGGGGAGAATCGGTTCAGGTAGAGTTACTTGTAGAATAGTACCCACTACCTTGTAGGACGCTGCTTTGCCATTTTGCATAAGAGAGCGTAGGCGGATAAAACCCTGTTCGTTTTCCTTGAGCTGGGAGAGCTTACTGATATACTTAGGTTCTGCCTCCGTGCCTGCATTGTGCATAAAGCGGGCAGGCATATCGGGTACCTGCTGCATATTCTTATCCATTTGGCTACCTGGCTGAAAGGCATTGAGATACAAGTGATAGAACACGGTACGCAGCGTATCTGGCGAATGGTTTTCATAGATGGCCACCTGCTTTCCTTGGTATTGGAAAGTCTTTACGTCCATCTGAATATCCATCTGGTAGTCAATGTGTTGTTGCCATTGTGCTGAGGCCTTCACACAGCAGCCTATAGCGGCAAGGGATAGAAAAAAGGATCTTATCATGAGAGTTTTGAGTTTCAGGGGACAAAAATACGAATAATATTTAAAAATTATGAGTCAAGCGTTTGGAATTTTGAGTCATCTTATCATTAGTCATTGGCCATTCGTCATTCGTCATTAATTTTTACTTATTCAAAATACATATTGCTGAAAATGAGTTATTTATTTTGTTTCTAAAGACATCTTGCCATAACTTTGCACCCAGAAAACAACGACAGATTATTAACACTAAAAAGAAAAATTATGGCTATTAGACTAGTAAACGGCTGTGTAAATTGCGAAAATTTGACAGCGGAGAATGTATGCAAACTTCACCAAACCAAAGTAGAGTCCAAACACACTTGTGACAGCTTCAATATGCGTCCAAGCCTTCAAGGTGAAGTAGATTGCCTTTCATGTGCTAAGTACAACACACCTGCGTGTGCCAACAAATCACATGCTGCTAAAGGGATGCTCTGCAACGAATGGGCTCCTGAAACCAACGCAGAAGCGTAGATGAATGGTTTTTCATGATTTAAAAAGCAATAAGTAGCGATACTTATTGCTTTTTTTGTATCTTTGCAACTCTAAAAATGAAGAGTGAAAAGTGCATCACTATTCACTATTCACTATTCACTTCTTATGAATGGAATCGTCTACAAATCCACAGGAAGCTGGTATGTGGTCAAGGGGGAAGACCAGCAGTCTTATGAGTGTCGCCTCAAGGGTAGGTTTCGCATCAAGGAAATAAAGAATACCAATCCTATAGCCGTGGGTGACAGGGTTGTCTTCCATGAGACAGAAACCAAAGGGCAGGGCATCATTACCGAGATTGCCCCACGGGAGAACTATATCATTCGCAAGTCGGTCAATCTCTCCAAGCAAACACATATCCTTGCCGCTAATATAGATGTGGCTTTTCTTGTGGTAACCCTCAATAACCCCACTACCTATACAGCCTTTATTGATCGCTTTTTGGTAACAGCGGAGGCTTATAGCATTCCTGCTGTATTGCTCTTTAACAAGGTGGATACCTATACCCCCGATGAGTTGGCTGAGGTCAAGTACTTGGCTTATATGTACCGCGATATAGGTTATGAGTGTATCGGGATTTCTGCACAGACGGGTAAAAATATAGACAAAGTCAAAGCACGCTTAGAGGGAAAAATAGCCATGGTCTTAGGCCATTCTGGCGCAGGAAAATCAACACTTATCAACGCCCTCTCTCCCTCTCTACAGCTCAAGACTCAGCCCCTCTCCGAGCTACATGGACAGGGACAACATACCACCACCTTCGCCCAGATGTATGATTTGGAATTTGATGCCCGCATCATAGATACCCCAGGAATCAAGGGCTTAGGCGTAGTGGATTTTGACCGAGAGGAGTTGGCCGATTACTTCCCTGAGTTCTTTGCCCTTAAGCATCTCTGTAAGTTCCATAACTGTCTGCACCTGAACGAACCCCAATGCGCTGTTAAGCAAGCCCTTGACGAGGACAAGCTCCACTGGAGCCGTTATAAGAGCTATCTACAACTCCTCGAAGGAGAGGAAGACACCTATCGGGAAAGTGAATAGCGAATAGTGAAAAACGGATAACTTAAATCTCAAAATTCAAAACTATGAAGACCTTTGCTTTAGTAGGGCGCAACATATCCTACTCTTTCTCTCGCAGATATTTTGCAGAAAAATTTGCTAAAGAACAAATTACCAATTGTGAGTATATCAACTTTGATATTCCTTCCATAGAGGAGCTTCCTGCACTTATTGCTGCTACACCTACTCTTGTGGGAATGAATGTAACGATACCTTATAAGGAGGCGGTACTTTCCTTGTTAGACCAGCAGGACGAGGCACTTATAGCCATTAAGGCTTGCAATACGATTAAGGTACTCCCCACAGGTAAGCTCAAGGGGTATAATACAGATTATATAGGCTTTCGTGATTCCTTAGTACCTCACTTAAAACCTCATCATCATAGCGCACTGATTCTCGGTACAGGAGGGGCTAGTAAGGCGGTGGCTTTTGCGCTAAGCCAGTTGGGTATTCCTTACCAATTGGTCTCCCGTGAGGCTTCTTCTACAGCTATTTCTTACACTGAGCTTACCAAGGAAATCATTACATATCATTCTCTTATCATTAATACGACTCCCTTGGGAACCTCCCCTAATGTAGAGGCTTTTCCGCTCATTCCCTATCAGTGGATAACAAGGGAACACCTCTTGTACGACCTTATCTATAACCCTGAAAAGACGGCTTTTCTTGCTAAAGGAGAAGCACAAGGGGCTACTATTCTCAATGGCTATCTCATGCTCGTCCTACAAGCTGAAGCGGCTTGGAAAATCTGGAAAGATGAATAATGAATAGTGAGAAGAGGTAAATGACTTTTCATTTTTCACTGTTCACTTTTCACTAATAGTTTAAGGCTATACCCTTCTTTCTCCATCTCTTCTTTAGGGATAAAGCGTAGGGACGCACTATTGATGCAGTAGCGCAGCCCTCCCTTGTCCTTAGGCCCATCGGTGAAGACATGGCCTAAGTGGGCATTGCCGAGCTTACTTCTGACCTCGGTACGAATCATATTGTGCGACTTGTCAAGGTACTCTTGGACAAGTTTCTTGTCAATAGGCTTAGAAAAGCTCGGCCAGCCACAACTCGATTCAAACTTGTCAGCAGAGGAGAATAGCGGCTCCCCTGTGGTAATATCTACATAGATGCCCTCACGCTTTTCGTTCCAATATTCGTTGCGGAAAGGCGGTTCGGTGGCACTATTTTGGGTAACCTCATACTGCATAGGGGTTAGTTCTTTCTTGAGAGTAGCCTTGTCCTTGACGGTATAGCTTGTCTTTGGGGAGGTCTTCTTAGGGTTAGCCTTGCGTGCCATATCAAATAGGGCAGGGGAGAGGTGGCAATAGCCATGTGGGTTCTTGTCCAAGTAGTCTTGGTGATAATCCTCCGCTGCGTAGAAATTCTTTAGCGGCAAGTTTTCCACTACTATAGGCTTGCTGTATCCTTTGGCAAGGGAGGCAAGTTGTTGCCTTATGATAGGTTCGTCAGTTTTGTCCTTATAGTAAATCCCAGTGCGGTACTGAGAGCCTTTGTCATTGCCCTGCTTGTTCAGTGAAGTAGGGTCTATTGTCTTGAGGTATAGATCAATAAGAAAAGACAGAGATACCTCAGAAGGGTTATAGACGACCTTGACAGTTTCAGCAAACTGGGTGTTGCCTTGACATACGAGTTTGTAAGTAGGATTGGCCACATTTCCATTGGCGTAGCCTACTTCGGTGGAGATAACTCCACGAATTTGTTTGAGGAAGTGCTCGGTTCCCCAGAAGCACCCTCCTGCGAAATAGATTTCTTTGGTGTTCATTTTTTTTGTTTGTGCGATGAGGGCAGAGGCATATAACCCCAAAAAGATATAGGCCACAGCCCCGATTAAATATTTTTTCATGATTAACTTGGTTTGCTGATGAGTGAAATTGCTTTTGATAATTAATCTTCTGTGGAAAGAAATCTAATACTAAACCCTCAAAAAGCATACCAAGATAGGTTATAAGAAGAACTTTTTTATTCCATAGAAAAAATACAGATAAATAAAAAGTTAAACCAAAGAACGACTGCTTCCCAAAAAAAGTAAAGGTTTCTTCTTTTAAAAAGAAGAAACCTTCGAAGAATATAGGGATAAATGAATTACTTGGTTGGCTTTTCCTTGAGCATTTTTAAGATTAGCTCTTTGCGTTCTTTCAGCGAGAGAGGTTTTGTTCCATAGAGTGCATTCTCCCAGTCTCCGTAAGAGGTGTTGGGCAGTATAATGTACTTTGTCCCAAACTGTTTTTGGTTCTTTTCTACCGCCTTACTACGTCCCTCAGGGGTAGGGGCATCAAAGTCCTTGTCAAAGTCTCCTAAGTTGTCTCCCAAAAGAAGTACAATATGATAGTGCTTGGCAATATTCAGGCGGCGGTTCTCTTTGCTTTTTTCCGCGGTACGGAATATTAGGTGATCATCTCCTTGGAGAGGGAGGTGATAGCGCTTGATATTCAGCGTGGTACCTTCGCGTTCGGACTCTTTTCGGTTAGTTACATAGAAGATTTGGACACCTTTTTTGGCAACATATTGGAAAAATTCTACAGCACCTGCCAGTGGAGTAGCCTCGGCTTTGGCTGTCCATTCCTCCCAAGTCTTATACTCGAACTCGGTGTTATTTCTGCCACATTCCACTGCATAGTAGGAGGTATTCATGAAAGTCTCATCTATATCCGATACAATGGCGAGAGGCTTATCCGTAGGCTTAGCCAAGGCTTCGTCCAATCTTAGACGAGCTATGTTGTAAGCCTGATAGCACAAGGCGTCATATTCGGCAGCTTGTTGTTGAAAGAGTGCAGCATACAGCTTGCCATCACTTACAAAATGCTCCTGTGCATCAGCAGCAGACTTTTGAGTATTACAAGAAACAAAGAACAAGAGCAAACTGCTAAAGATATACTTTTTCATCCTTTAAAGAAACAGATTTTTCTGATTGCAAAGGTAGGTATTTTTATGTAACGCAAACATTAACTGTAAGTTAAATTAAAATTAAAAATCACATAAATCCAGTGTTAATAGGTGTTAGCAATGGGCAGTAATAGGCAATTAGTAATCGGGAACTTAAGACTCAAAATTCAAAACTAATTTTGTATCTTTGCCCTATGAACCTGATAGATTATATACACGAGCAAACCCATATAGAAAATGAGACATTGGGACTCTTAGATACACTTTTTGAGCATAGGCAATATAAGAAATACAGTCTTCTGCTCAAGGAGGGAAACACTTCCAAAGAGGTGTTTTATATAGAGGAGGGTATTGTCCGCCAGTTCTATACTAAGGACGGAAAGGATATTACCCATGCTTTCCATGCGGAGAATAGTTTCTATATGTCCGTAGAGCCTATCTATTTCCATAACTCAAGTCCTTTTGGCTTGGAGGCTCTGGAAAACTGTAAAGTACGTGTGGCTGAATTTGCTCAAGTGGAAGCCTTCATTAACAGCCATCCTAAGTTAGAGCTTTTTATCCGTATGCTACTTATTTCTTTCCTTAAAAACTTGACCGAAAGAATCTATTCCATTAAGTTCCAGACGGCACAAGAGCGTTATGACTTCCTACTGAAGAATTATCCCAAAATACTACTGAGAGTACCACTGGGACATGTGGCTTCTTTCTTAGGTATTACCCAACAAACCCTTAGCGTGATTCGCGCAGGCAAGAGTAACTAATTTTTAATCTATCTTAAAAACTTAGTGCTGAGAAAAGGGTGTTTTTTGGGGAAACTGTTATAATTTTGCACACGGAAACTAAATCGTATTATTTACTCTAAAACCTATTGAAAATGAAGCATATCTATACCGCTGTTTTTCTCTGCATAACAAGTTTTTCTTTTGCTCAATCACTCTCTTTCCCAGAGGCTTTGGAGCGTATGCGTGGTTCGAACCAGAAGCTCAAAGGCATGGAAAAGCAAGCTGAAGCCTCCCTCTATGCTGAAAAGAACTACAAGGGTTTGTACCTGCCTCAGCTAAGTCTCAATGCCAGCTATGTACACCTGAGTGAGCCACTTTCCTTGAGCTTTAATAAGTATAAAGAGCCAGCACAAGCACAATTACAGTCGCATTTGGGACAAATAGCAAACAATATCCCCGCTCCTATGCGACCTATGTTGGCTCCTATATTTACAGGTATGGTAGGGCAACTACAGCCTCTTTTTGCCCAAGACTGGAGTTATCAGTTTCAGGAGCAAGATATTTGGAAGGTCTCCGCTGACCTTCGTTGGGTGCTCTTTGCAGGGGGAAAGGTGCGTGTAGGGAACAAAGTAAGCCAAATCAATCACGAAATAGCTAAGGTAGAAAGCCAAAAAACGGAAAATATGCTTATTTCCGAATTGGCCGAACGCTATTTCCAACTACAACTTGCCCAGCAGGCTTTGCAAGTAAGGCAAAAAGCCCTACAGACAGCCGAGCAACACTATTCCAATGCTCAAAAGTTGGAGAAAAACGGTATGGTAGCTCCTGTGGAGACTATGCAAGCCAAAAAAGCTGTAACTGATGCTCAGCGTGAGGTGCTTGCTTGTCAGAAAGACATAGAACTGGCACGAACTGCTCTCTCAGGGGTGATAGGAGAGGAGGTCATAGCACTTTCTTCTCTTACTTCGCCGCTCTTTGAGGTAGCACCTTTGCGCTCTTTGGATTATTACCAAGAGCAGGCCAAGCAGAACTTCCCTTCTATCGTACAAGCGCATCTCAAGAAAGAACTTACCGAACAGAATGTCAAGGCACAATATGCCGCTTACTTGCCTGATGTGGCGCTCATAGGGAAGAAATATCTCTGGAGTAAGAACCTGCCCCTGACCGAGCCTGACAACTGGGTAGTGGGTGTTGGCCTTCAGTGGAATATCTTCAACGGATTCTCTGATAAGAACAAAATAGCCCAAGCTAAAGCGCAACGTGAAGGGGTAGAACAATTGACTGCCCAAGCCGAAAAAGATGTACAGACCTTGGTCAAGAAACATTATACCGAGATAGAGAAGCAGCGCGAACAGCTCCAAAGCCTGCAAGAGAGCTTAGAGTTTGCCCGAGAATTGGTGCGAGTACGTAACCAAGCCTTCTCCGAAGGACTGTCCTCTTCCACCGATGTGGCGGATGCCAACCTATATTTAGCCTCCATTGAGATCAAGTGCTACCAAGCCCTCTTCGAAATGGATAAGGTACTTGCCCAGCTTTTAGAGACTTGTGGGCTTAGCGGGGAATATGCTAATTATATGAAGAAGTAGAGGGCGGTTGCTATAAAAAGGGTTCGAGCTTCTTTGAAAAACTTGGTTGAGATAACGCTACTAAATCAGGTATAATGATAAAAATGTTTTTACAAAATGGAAAAGTAAAAAATAGAAACTTTTTCTTTTATTTAGGATTGTTGTTTTGTATTGCTTGTCAGCAAGGAAAACAACTAGGAGCACAAGAATTACCTAAGGATTATACTACTCAGCACTCAATTGCCTTAGCCTATTGTAAGGCTCATCAGATGAATGAAGATTTCTATTTCCTGATTGATTTGAGGTTGCATTCGGGGAAAAATCGTTTTTTCGTATATGACTTCAAGCAGAAAAAAAATCTGTACGAGAAATTAGTTACTCATGGTAGTTGTGATGTATTTTCCTCCAATCCTGACAAATTTGAAAAAGTCCAATACAGTAATCAAGTCAATAGTCATTGTTCTGCCAAAGGGAAATATAAAATAGGGAAGCGTGATTATAGCTCATGGGGGATTAAGGTAAAATATTGGTTGGAAGGGTTGGAAGACAGTAATAGCAATGCTCAGAAACGACTGATTGTATTACATTCTTGGGAGGCAGTATCCGATAGTGAGATTTATCCTGATTATAGCCCTTTAAGTTGGGGATGTCCTGCTGTTTCCAATGCTTTTATGGAGCTTTTGGATCCTCTACTACAACAAAGTAAGAAACCAGTATTGTTGTGGATTCTTTAGATAATTAAAAAGGCAAAATACCCTCTTCTAATTATAGGTGAATTTCTCTTAGGATAAAGAATTTTATTGGATTATATACTCTTGTTCTTTAGGTAGAAGGTCTTTAGTGAAAGTTCCTTTGTCAATATGTTGCTTTATTCTTTTGACTTCCTCGGTGATATCAGTAATCTTTACAATCCATTCATTTACATATTTTTCCACAAAAGTTCCTCTGATACCAAGTTGTATAGACCTTCTACCTATTGGTTTTCCATAGATGTCTCTTTCAGGATCCCATTGGCATCTTACCAATGAATTTTTGACTTCTTCTTTCCATTGTTCCTCTGTGATACCTAAGTCAGCTTTATACGAAGAAAGTACCGATTTTCTAACAATTTCATCAAAGGCTTCTCTTTTGATGTCAATAGCTAAGACTCTTTCTTGATTTTCTTTTGTAGCCCATCCACATCTGTACATCATCCATAGAAAAGAAGGCTTGATCCATGTCATTCTCGTTAAGCTAAAATGTGATCCGAAGGTTCCTAATCTTAGGGCTTCCTCCGCTATCTCAGCGTTATATGCTTGGTATACTCTTATAGTCTCATTATCAAAGAGGGCATAGATCTTTCTCTCTTCTTGGGCTATATCTTTCATAGTTTTTTGTTTTACAAGAAAAATTGGTAAGATTAAAGAACTTTAAATTTGGCAAACCTCAGTATCAGTGTTTTCTCTCCGCCGTTTTCAAACCGTACTTTGGCCTTGCGGTCAGCGCCATTACCTTCTACATCTATAACTACTCCTTTGCCAAAGCGTTCATGTAGTAGCGTATTGCCTACTGCTACTTCGGGTATATCCCCCGTGGCTACAGCTTTGGCCTGTTCAGGTTTTTGTAGGCGGAGCTTCTTGAGCTGTTCTTCATTCGGTTTCTTATAGGCAGGAGGTGGGCTGTTGGTGGGCTTCTGTTGGCGCAGTTTGCTCTTATCCACAGGGGCAAAAGCATCTATATTCACCAATGGTCGGTAACGATAGCTGTCCTTAGGGGTGAGGTATTCTAAGTAACGATCTTCTATTTCTTCTATAAAGCGGCTAGGTTCGGCATCCATGAGCTTACCCCAGCGATAGCGATTTTCGGTATAAGTTAGGTAGGCCTGCCTTTCAGCACGAGTAAGTGCCACATAGAAAAGTCGGCGCTCCTCTTCCATTTCGGTACGGGTATTTTGGCTCAGTGCCGAAGGGAAAAGGTCTTCCTCCATACCCACGATAAAGACATAGGGGAACTCCAAGCCCTTAGCCAAGTGTATGGTCATAAGTGACACGCGATTATCGTCCTCTACTTCCTTGTCAAGGTCGGTAGCCAAGGCAACATCTTGCAGAAACTCCGCCAAGGAGCCAGTGGCTTCTTCTATTTCTTTTTGTCCTTCCACGAAATCACGAATACCATTGAGGAGTTCCTCTATATTCTGTAGGCGTTCGATACCTTCGGGGGTACCGTCTTTCTTGAACTCATTGAGGATACCCGTACGCTTGGCAATATGCTCAGCCAAAGAGAAAGCATCATGTGTTTCCACCATGATACGGAAACTCTGAATCATATGGGCAAACTCCAGCAGACGCACACGCGTAGGACTATTGATTTTAAGCCCATAGTCCATAAGGTCTAACTGCTTGATAATGGTAAAGATAGGTAGCTTGAACTCATTGGCACAGAGAGTAAGCCGCTCCATAGTCGTATCGCCTATCCCACGAGCGGGAAAGTTGATGACACGGTGGAGCGCTTCTTCGTCATTCTCGTTGATAGCCAAGCGGAAATAGGCCAAGAGGTCTTTGATTTCCTTACGCTGGTAGAAGGACAGCCCCCCATAGATGCGGTAGGGGATATCCCGCTTGCGCAAGGCATCTTCTATAGCACGGGATTGCATATTGGTGCGATAAAGCACCGCAAAATCACCATAGGAAAGCTGGTGCTGCATGGCCTCTTCAAAGATAGTTCCAGCTACAAAACGCCCTTCGTCGGCATCGGTAGGGCTGCGATGTACCTTGATAAAATTACCATTCTCGTTAGCTGTCCATACCACCTTTTCCAAGCGGGCTTTGTTGTGCTCAATCACATTGTTGGCAGCCTCTACGATATTGCGGGTAGAGCGATAGTTCTGTTCCAGTCGGTAGACACCCACATTGCGATAGTCCTTTTGGAAGTTGAAGATATTGTCAATATTCGCTCCACGAAAGGCGTAGATACTCTGGGCATCGTCTCCTACTACACATATGTTTTGAAACCTATCGGCCAAGGCACGGACAATCAAGTACTGGGAATGGTTCGTGTCCTGATACTCATCTACTAAGATATAGCGGAATCGGTGTTGGTATTTGGCCAAAACTTCAGGGAACACATTCAACAACTCATTGGTACGCAGTAGTAGGTCGTCAAAATCCATAGCTCCAGCCTTGAAACAGCGATCTACATAATTGCGATAGATATCCCCCAAGCGAGGGTGCTTGGCCATCGCATCGGCCTCCTGCAGTTCAGGGTTCTCATAGTAGGCCTTTACAGTAATGAGGTTATTCTTATAAGTGGAGATACGTGAGGCAATTTGTTTGTATTTATAGACGTCCTTATCCAGTCCCATCTCCTTGATAATAGCCGAGATGAGTCGGTGCGAATCCTGCTGGTCATAGATGGTAAAGTCCCTCGGAAAGCCCAATTTGCCAGCTTCTTCCCTAAGAATACGCGCAAAAACAGAGTGGAAGGTACCCATCCACAAGTTGCGTGCTTCACTGGGGCCTACGATACGCCCGATACGCTCCTTCATCTCCCGTGCTGCCTTGTTGGTAAAGGTCAGCGCTAAGATGTTGAAGGGGTCTACGCCCTGCTGCATAAGGTAAGCGATACGATAGGTCAGCACACGTGTCTTCCCAGAGCCTGCACCAGCGATGACCATCACAGGCCCGTCCTTATGTACCACAGGCGCCCGCTGCGCCTCATTAAGTTCGTCTAAGTAGTTCAAATTTTAGTTGTTAGTGATTAGTTAGTTGTCAGTGATTAGTAGTTAGTTCTAACTACTAATCACTAACCACTAATATTTTGTTTCCATTTTGATATACTCCAAGAACTCTTTTCTCACGATAGGGTCTTGGAACTTACCACCATATTCGGCCGTTACGGTGCTGCTCTCTATATCTCGGATACCGCGGGAGTTCACGCAGAGGTGCTTGGCATCAATCACACAAGCTACATCTTCAGTACCGAGGATACGCTGCATTTCCTGAACGATCTGCATGGTAAGGCGTTCCTGTACTTGTGGGCGGCGCGCAAAATAATCCACAATTCGGTTCATTTTGGAGAGTCCCAATACTCGCCCATTGGAGATATATCCCACGTGAGCACGGCCTACGATAGGTAGGAAATGGTGTTCGCAAGTGGAGTAGAGGACTATATTTTTTTCTATGAGCATCTCCCCATAGTGGTAATTGTTTTCAAAAGTGGAAGAACTGGGGCAGCGCTTGGGGTCAAGACCGCCAAAGAGTTCTTTTACATAGGCCTTGGCCACTCTCAGTGGAGTGCCCTTGAGGCTATCATCGGTAAGGTCAAGCCCAAGTGTCTCCATAATATCAGCCATAGATTTTTGGATACGAGCGATTTTTTCCTCATCGGAAAGAGAAAAAGCATCGGCTCGCAAAGGGGTCTTAGCCGACGTACTTAGGTGATTTTCACCTATAAAATCGTCTGATGGATTCATTTGATTCTTATTTATTCAAGGGGACAAAAATACGAAATAATGATTAATGATTAATGATTAATGATTAATTTTTTTTGGCGTTCAGATT
>CAJZFM010000010.1 GCA_915070235.1 uncultured Capnocytophaga sp.
TTTTTCTCCCACAGATTCCACGGATTTTCACGGAGAGAATGATACAACAACTAAGCGTAACTCTGTAATTTCCACGGATAAATAAGACCTTTGGACTTATAAAAAATATGTGAAAATCGTAACAGCACAATTACACAAATATAGAAAATCTGTGAAATCCGTAAAAATCAGTGGGAGCTTTCGTTATATCGAACTCATGTTAAAATATTATTCGCTAACTTTCTAAGACACTATAAATTGTGTCTCTACTCTAACGCTGGTTAAGACGACCCCTAATTAGCATAGTCCTCTGTAGAGACGCAATTTATTGCGTCTTAATGAATTAGATTGTACGAGTGTTTTAACTATTGATTAGTATTAATCAGCATCAATCCCGCTTTAGAACAAACAAATAATCCCCCTCTATCTCTTGGGTAGTGAGTAGGTTTCCTCTGAGTTGTGGGGCTTTAAGTCCTGCTGAGAATTGGGGAGTACCTACAAATATACGGGCTTCGTCCCATAGGTCTTCATCTATAAATTGTTGGAGTACATGAGCGCCTCCCTCTACAATAAGGCTTTGTTTCTGTCGCTCATATAGGTCATTACATACCTGTTTAGGCATAGAGAGCGTTGGAGAAATGGTAAGAACAATGGTAGGATCACCCTGAAAAATGGCTAATTTCTTAGACAAGGAATTATTGTTGTCTATAACTAAGCGCAAGGGGTTGTTCCCCACCCAATGGCGTGTGGTAAGAGAGGGATTGTCTTTCTCTACTGTGTGCTTACCAACCAAGATAGCCCCTTCTTGCGCCCTCCATAGGTGAGTAAGTTGCTGGGAGAAGGCGTTGGAAATCCATACGGGTGTCTGCTGCCCTTGCTGCAAAGGCGCTATAAAGCCATCGCGCGTTTGAGCCCACTTAAGAATAATATAAGGGCGCTTTTGGGCATGAAAGGTAAAAAACCGCTTATTAAGTGCTTGACTTTCTGTTTCCAAAACACCTACAATGACCTCTCGGCCTGCTTGTCGTAAGCGCTCAATGCCCTTGCCCGCTACTTTGGAATTGATATCCACACAGCCAATAACGATCTTGGGGATTTCTTTTTCTATGATTAGGTCAGCACAGGGAGGCGTTTTCCCAAAGTGTGCACAAGGTTCCAGATTCACATAAAGGGTACTTTCTTTAAGTAGGCTTTTATCCCTGACGGAGGCAATAGCATTGACCTCGGCATGGGGTTCGCCTGCCTTCGTATGCCAGCCCTCACCTATGATCTTACCCTTGTGTACTATCACACTGCCTACCAATGGGTTGGGATAGGTATAGCCTATAGCCTTACGGGCTAAAAATAGGCAGCGTTGCATGTATAGCTCGTCTGTAATCATCATGATAGGCGTTGGAATTTGGCTGATACCCAGCGATTTCGCTCTATATGGCTAAGATAGGTAAGTCCCACTTTTTGGCATTTCTCTTTTATCGCTGGTAAGTCCTCCTCGTAAAAACCACTGACCAAGAGTAATCCCTGAGGGAGGAGTGCTTGGGTGTAAGCAGGAATGTCTGAAAGCAAGATATTTCGGTTGATGTTGGCTAAGATTAGGTTATACTGCTCCCCTGCAATTAGAGAAACATCTCCTTCTTTTATGGTGATAAAACAGTCGTTCTGCTGTACATTTTCTGTGGCATTCTCCACGCACCAAGGGTCTATATCTATAGCGGTAATATCACGAGCACCACGCAAAGCTGCCATAATAGCCAAGATACCCGTACCACAGCCCATATCCAAGACTTTGGCACCCTCAAGCGACAAAGGAAGCAATTGCTGCAACATCATATAAGTCGTTTCGTGATGACCTGTACCAAAACTCATTTTGGGGGTAATCACAATATCGTAGCGTGTATTAGGCACAGGATGGAAGTTGGCTCGTACTGTACAGAGATCCTCCACTACGATAGGTGAAAAGTTCTTTTCCCACTCCTCATTCCAATTGACCTGCTCTATTTCTGTTATTTGGTAGGAAATGGTAAATTCTGGATTGCTTAGCAGATAAATATCCTGCAAAATATGCTCATTCCAGCTATCTTTAGGAATATAGGCTTTAATCCCTGTAGGGGTATCCTCGAAGCTATCAAAGCCTACTTCGGCAAGTTCGGCCATAAGGATTTCAGCTCCCATTTCTGTAGGGGAAACAGTAAAATCGTACTCTATATAATTCATTATCAATGGTTAATTGTTAGTTCTATATAAATAACAGATGCAAATATAGGAAGAATCACAATGACTACCAAATATTTTTCTTGTTTTTCTACCTAAAAATTCGTATTTTTGTTAGCTCAAGGTTAAGTCTCCTCTCAAATGAAAAGATATACTACTGGTATCTCCTATTGGACAAGGCAACAAAAACGAGGTGTTTTGGGACTCGTATGTTGTTGTATATTGTTACAAGTAGCTTATTTTGTGATAGATATTCCCTCTCCTGCTATTGCTTTCTCTCAGGAGAATCTTATAGCTTTCCAACAGCGGATAGATAGCCTAAAAGCACAAGAGAAGGCCAAGCAATATACAATAAGTCCCTTTAATCCCAATTTCATTTCAGATTATAAGGCCTATATTTTAGGAATTTCCGCCCAAGAACTCTCCCGCTTGCAAGCTTTTAGAGAGACAGGTAAGTATGTAAATTCCGCTAAGGAGTTCCAAGAGGTAACTGGAGTATCCGATTCTCTCTTGGCTACTATAGCCCCCTTGTTCAAATTCCCTGATTGGGTGAGCAAGAAAAAGGATGGTTCTTTCCATACCTATGACAACAAGACCTCTGCAAAGATTGTCAAGAAAGACCTCAATACCGCCACAGCAGAGGATTTACTCCCCATACGAGGGATAGGAGAAAAGCTCTCCGAACGTATCCTAAAATACCGAGAGCGCTTAGGAGGCTTCTCTTCTAAAAAACAATTAGGTGAGGTATATGGCCTTTCCGAGGAAGTCATCACAGAAGTTTGGAAATACTTTGACCTACTCACCCCTGCTCAGATTACCAAAATAGATCTCAATCTTGCCTCTAAAAAAGAACTCTCCAAGGTACCCTATCTCAACTACAAAGAGGTAGAAGCCCTACTTATCTTTCGTTCAGAGCAAGGAAATCTAAGTTCGCTAAAGGACTTACAAGCCATAGGCTTCTCTCAAGAAAAGATAGAGCAACTCAGTTGGTATCTAAAAGCAGAAAAATAGCCTCTTTTCTTTGCTGGTTTGGTTAATATATTGTATTTTTGCACTTTGTTATTTCAATCTATATGAATAAGAATCATTACGCCATTATTATGGCGGGGGGCATTGGTTCTCGCTTTTGGCCAGTAAGTACTTGGGCTTTCCCTAAGCAATTTCATGACATGTTGGGCACAGGGCAGACGCTCCTACAGCGTACCTACCAACGTTTGGCGGGCTTTATCCCCAAAGAAAACATTCTTATCTCTACCAATGAGATTTATAAAAACTTAGTAAAGACACAACTATCTGGTATCTCTGATGATAATTTGGTCTTGGAACCCTCCATGCGCAATACAGCTCCATGTATTCTCTATGCTACTATGAAGATTCAAAAACGCAATCCAAACGCCGTTTTTATTGTAGCTCCCTCCGACCACTGGATAGAACAAGAAGATAAATTTCAGGACAATGTAAATAGTTGCTTTACATTATGTGAACAGCAGGATATCCTAATGACTTTGGGAATCAAACCTACTTTTCCTAATACAGGTTATGGTTATATACAATATGACAAAGCTGATAACAAACCCAGTAAAAAGGTGCTCCAATTCACCGAAAAACCTGATTATGAGCGTGCTAAACAGTTCCTCACAGAAGGAAACTACCTATGGAATGCGGGTATATTTATCTGGCATACACAAAGTGTATTGAGAGCTTTTGAAAGATTCCAACCCAATTTGTTCTCACTCTTCAGGGAAGGAGAGGCAGTCTATAATACCCCACAGGAATGGGAATTTATCAGGGATAATTATGGAAAGGCAGAGAATATATCAGTAGACTATGCCATTATGGAGCCTTCGGATAATATCTATGTATATCCTGTAGGATTTGATTGGAATGATTTGGGTACTTGGGGTTCCCTACACGAGAAATTGGCTAAGGATTCTAATAACAATGCAGTGGTCAATGCGCTCACACTCTTTAAAAACGCCTCTGATAATATCATTCGTACCGATACCAACAAGGTGGTGATTGTAGATGGTATAGAACACTATATCATCGTAGATACGGCTTCGGTATTGATGATCTACCCCAAGGAAAAAGAACAGAGCATCAAGGAACTCTTGGGAGAAGTCAAAGAGAAGTTTGGTAACAATCTCTCTTAATGGTTTAAGAAATCACCTTTTGATATACCTTCAACAGATTTTCACAGACGTTTTCGTCTGTGAATTTTTGTACATAGTTATAGCCTACCTCTCTCATCTGTTGCATACGTTCAGGCGAGGAAAGGAGCTCTACTATAGCCTGCCGAATCTCCTGTGCGGTATTCTCGGTTGGGTTTATATAGATACTACCACTACCTCCAGCTTCCTCAAAGCAACTCCCTTTGGAGGTAATCACTGGGGTTTTGGAAAAGAGGGCTTCTATAATAGGTATTCCAAAGCCTTCAAAGACAGAAGGGTAACAAAATATCGTTGCGGCTTGGTATATCATAGCCAACTCCTGCATGGAAACCCCAGTGAGTACTCTCACTTGAGACTGCATATCATTTTCCTTGCAATAAGCCTCTATCTTCTCGTAATAGGCCGTTTTTTTCCCTACCATAATCAGCGGCAAGTCAGTACCTTTGAGTGCTTTTACTATCTCTAAAGCATTCTTTCGATCCTCTATAGCCCCTACATTGAGAACAAATCGGTCTGGAAGGGCATATTTTTCTCTTACTTTGGCTTTTTCTTCCTCCGTATAGGTTTGCTTAAAAGCGGCATGACATCCCTGATATACTACCGATATTTTATTAGGATCTATATGAAAATAATCTACTATATCTCGCTTGGTTTGCTCACTGATAGCAATAATATGTTGTGCTTTCTCAGCTGCATAGCGAAACTTGAGAGTATGTATCTTTCTGTCAAAAGCACTATACCACTGGGGAAAACGCAAGAAAATAAGATCGTGTATGGTTACTACCGTAGGGACATACTTGTATATACCCATAGGAATCTCCCCTGAAAGCCCGTGATAGATATCAAGTTGCTGTTCTTTGGCAAGGGTTGTAATATGGAAGAGTCGCCAAAGACTTTTGAGCATTTTCCAAAAAAAGCCTTTGGGATTGATCTCGGTAGTCCTTGGGGTAATCTTTACTCCTAAGAATTTCCTTTTTATAGGGTTAAAAAGTACTAATTCCGTATCTGTTCTCTCTTGCAAGATACGAATCAGGTCGCGGCTGTAGTTACCCAAACCACGAAAGTTATGAAAAGCCCGCTTGGCATCAAATCCTATTCTCATTTCTCTGTCTTTAAAACTTCTTTCAAAAACTTAGCTGTATAGCTTTTTTTACTCTTAGCCACTTGCTCTGGTGTACCCATAGCCACTACCTGACCACCGCCCTTGCCTCCTTCAGGGCCTATGTCTATAAGATAATCCATCATCTTGATTACATCTAAGTTATGCTCAATGATGAGCACCGTATTTCCCTTTTCGGTGAGCTTATTAAGCACTTCCATTAGGATTTTTATATCCTCAAAGTGTAGTCCTGTAGTGGGTTCGTCCAAGATATAGAAGGTATTACCTGTATCACGTTTGGAGAGTTCAGTAGCCAGTTTGATACGCTGTGCCTCACCCCCTGAAAGGGTGGTAGAAGGTTGTCCTAAGGTGATATAACCCAGTCCTACTTCCTGTATCGTCTTGAGCTTTCGGTAGATTTTCGGAATGGGTTCAAAGAAAGCCACTGCCTCATCTATAGTCATAGCCAGTACATCGGCTATGGATTTTCCTTTGTAGCGAATCTCAAGAGTTTCTCTATTAAAACGTTTGCCATGGCAAGTCTCACACTCTACCAAGACATCGGGAAGGAAGTTCATTTCAATCACTCTCATACCTCCGCCCTCGCAGGTTTCACAACGGCCTCCCTTGACATTGAAGCTAAAGCGCCCAGGTTTGTAACCCCTGATCATTGCCTCTGGCGTATGGGCAAAAAGGTCACGTATTTCACTGAAGACACCTGTATAAGTAGCCGGATTAGAGCGTGGAATACGCCCAATAGGTGATTGGTCTATATCTATCACTTTGTCGATATATTCCAATCCCAAAATCTGCTTGTAAGGCATGGGTTTTTTCAGGGCATTGTAGAAATGTGCATTGAGAATCGGATAGAGGGTCTCATTGATTAGGGTTGATTTGCCCGAACCTGACACCCCTGTAACCCCTATCATCATCCCCAAAGGGAATTTGACCGATATATTTTTTAGGTTATTGCCTGTACAGCCTATCAGTTCTATAGAGTGTCCGTTACCTTGACGACGTTCCTCAGGCACCTCTATAGCTCGTTCTCCATTGAGGTAAGAGGCCGTCAGGGTATGCGCCTTGAGCATTTGTTTAGGAGTACCGGCGAAAATCACCTCTCCCCCACCCTTGCCTGCCTTAGGGCCTATATCGATCACATAGTCAGCATGAAGCATCATATCGGCATCGTGCTCTACTACCACTACCGAATTGCCTATATCTCGGAGTGATTTTAGGGAATTGATCAGCCGCTCATTATCACGCTGATGCAAGCCTATACTGGGTTCGTCCAAGGTATAAAGTACATTGGTAAGCTTGGAACCTATTTGGGTCGCTAAGCGGATACGCTGTGCCTCTCCTCCTGAAAGGGTTTTGGAACTTCTGCCCAGGGAGAGGTAATCCAGCCCCACATCCAAGAGAAAACGCAGGCGCTCGCTTATCTCTTTAAGGATTTCATGGGCAATCTTTTCTTGGCGAGCAGAGAGCTTTTCTGGCAAGGCATCAAACCACTGCATTAGTTCGGCTATGTCCATAGCAGAAAGCTCGGCTATATTCTTATCAGCGATACGAAAATACAGTGCCTCTTTCCTCAGACGAGAACCCTCGCACTCAGGACAGGGCTTTTCTTCCATGAAGTCTTTTGCCCAACGCTGCATGGAGGCGCTACTTTCTGTATCTTGGTACTGTTGTTCTATAAAATTGACAATTCCCTCAAAATCAATAGAAAAATCACGAGTTATTCCCATGACTTCAGATTTCTCAGAGAATTTTTCTTTTCCTCCGAAAAGAATCATATCTATAGCCTCTTTAGGGAGTTTCTCCACAGGGTCGGAGAGTTTGTGTCCAAACTTCCTAAGTATAGTTTCTATTTGCTGGAATATCCAAGTTTTTTTCTCAGCTCCTATGGCTGTGATAGCCCCCTGCTTGATAGAGAGCGACATATCGGGAATGAGCTTGCTCAGGGTTACCTCCTGTACTATTCCCAGTCCATTACAGTGCGGACACATCCCTTTGGGAGAGTTAAAAGAAAAAGTATTCGGCTCTGGTAGTGGATAGGAAATCCCTGTAGTAGGACACATAAGGTTACGGCTAAAGTAGCGAGGAACATCCCTTTTATCAGCCAGTATCATCAGGATTCCATTACCATGTCGCATAGCCGTCTGTATGCTTTCAGACAGGCGGCGCTGGGTAGTATCATTGTTTTTGATCTCCAATCGGTCAATTACCACCTCTATATCATGGGTTTTATAGCGATCGAGCTTCATACCGTACTCTATCTCACGAATCTGGCCATCTACACGTACCTTAAGGAATCCCTGCTTGGCAATTTGCTCAAAGAGTTCGCGATAATGCCCCTTACGCGACTGTACTACGGGAGCTAAGATATGGATCGCCTTGCCCTCATACTCTTGTAGGATCAACTCTTGTATCTGGCTATCGGTATAGCTAACCATTTTCTCACCTGTACGATAACTATAGGCATCGGAGGCACGGGCATAGAGTAAGCGGAGAAAGTCATAGATTTCGGTAATTGTCCCCACGGTAGAGCGAGGCGACTTGGAAGTAGTCTTCTGCTCAATGGCAATCACAGGAGAGAGACCATCTATCTTATCCACATCGGGGCGTTCCAGTCCGCCTAAGAACTGACGAGCATAGGCAGAGAAGGTTTCTATATAGCGGCGTTGTCCTTCAGCATAAATCGTATCAAAGACCAAAGACGACTTACCACTACCTGATAAGCCTGTTACCACCACCAGTTCATAACGAGGAATCTGTACATCTATATCCTTGAGGTTATGTACTCTTGCCCCTTGTACTATAATATTTTTATCTTTTTTCATGTATTGCAAATGCCAACAAAATTAAAAGAAAGTACTTACTTTTGCCCTGCAAACCTCCCTATAAGGACGACCTGCTACAAAAGTAAGTAACTACATTGAAAAACTAATTTTATAGAAAAAACTATGTTTAATTAAGGAATTTAGGTAGTTCCCAATGGTGCTTTAAGGAGAGCATACGTACAACTATCACCACACAAATCGTTACAAATACTACCCAATTGTGATAATCAACCATGATCCCATTGAGCAAGAAATACACGGTACCTCCTGCTACACAGGCGGTCGCGTAGATTTCTTTCTGAAAAATAGCAGGCATCCTATTGGCCAAGACATCACGAATGACCCCTCCAAAGCTCCCTGTCATAGTACCCAATACAATAGCTATGGTAGGAGAAAGGTCAAAGCGGAGCGCTTTTTCCAAACCAATAATGGTAAATACGCCCAACCCAATGGCATCAAAGAGCAATAACCAATAGTTCCAGTGTGCGGCAAACTTGCGCTTGAAAAGAATGGTAAAGGCCACACTCAAAGCAATCATAAAGATATACATGAGGTTTTTCATCCAAAAGACAGGAATACTCCCAATCATAATATCACGGAGTGTTCCTCCTCCTACCCCCGTTACGAAAGCCAAGATGAACATACCAAAGACGTCCATACGGCGCTCTAAACCGAGCAAGACACCCGAAATTCCGAAAACAAAGGTACCTATAAGGTCCCACAAATAAATAGGGTCTGTAATGATGGCCGTCATCTCTTGACTTAGACTCCCCCATAGAGTGATTTCGTTCATTTTTCTATAATTCTATAAATGGTTTTATAGCACTGATTAGGTTGGCTGTAGGTTGGAGCGCTTCGGTACGCCATACGAGTTCTCCCTTATGAAAGATCATATAAGTAGGAATCCCGTTGATCTGTAGCTTTTTGGTAAGTTCCTTGTTATTATCAATATCAATTTTGATCACACGTACTGCTTCTCCCAAGGAATCAGCCACTTGCTGTATAGAAGTGCTTACATCCTCAGTCAGATAATGCCAGCCCGCATAAAAAACAATAAGTACGGGCTTACTAGTGCTTATTATATCTCCAAATACTGACATATTTATTATAGTTTTTCTTTTATAGCTATTACGCTGCAAATATAAGATTTTTTTCTAAATTAAGTTCCTTTAAATGCTTAATTTTGCAGGTCTGTAGGAGTATTTTTATTCTCTTTCCTGAGTTCTATAACGGTAATTTCAGGCGGCATCCCTACACGACCTGGGAAAGCTAAGTAACCAAAGCCGCGATTTACGTTGATATACTTGCCCTTTTCCTTATAGATTCCTCCCCAATATTTATAGCGCCAACTGGCAGGACTCCACTTGATCACCCCAGGGATTTCTATACCAAACTGCATACCATGAGTATGTCCGCTTAGAGTCAGGTGAATAAAGTTGGGGCTATCTATTACCTCATATTGCCAATGGGTAGGATCATGAGAGAGAAGCACTTTGAAATCCTTCTTATCCACCTCACGTAAGGCCTGCTTAAGGTCTCCTTTTTTGATAAAGCCTTCTCCCCAGTTTTCCACACCTACTACTGCAATACGTTGCTGGCCACGGGAGAGAAACACAGATTCATTATTAAGCAAACAAAAACCCAACTGCTGATGTATTCCCTTGAGGTCTTCTAAATTTTTGAGCTTGTCCTGTGGTGAATCCCACTGTACATAATCCCCATAGTCATGGTTACCCAATACAGAATATACCCCATCCTTAGCATGCAATTGCTTAAAGTGTGAGATCCAAGGGAGCATCTCCTCTGCCTTGTTATTGACCAAATCTCCTGTAAAGAAAATGACATCGCCCTTTTGGGCATTGATCATATCTATACCATACTGTACCTTTTCAGCATTGTCAAAACTACCTGAATGAATATCGGAAATATGCACGATACGATACCCATCAAAGGCTTCGGGAAGGTCGTCAAAATAAAGTGTATGCTTTATCACCCGAAAGTTGTACTTACCCCAGAGCATTCCATAGATCATTCCTGCAAAAGGAATGGCTGCCACACCCATTCCTATAAGGCTCACAAAGCGCCTACGAGAGGGTATTACTTTCTCCTTTTTCAAGCGAAAAGGCGCACAAAGCAAGCGTACCAGCGTCTCCCCTAAGAAGAATATACTTATAAGCGTAGCAAACAAGAGCCATGAGAGGAAGAGCCCAAAGGAAAATTGCCTATGGCTGTCCCATACGCCTGAAAAGGATTCATTCCAATAGTATAGGAAGTAGAAGAAGAAAAAAGCTGATAGTATATAATATAGGTAAGTAAAAACCTTATACTTTACCGCCTTACGTACACAAAAAGCACTCAGAAGTACCATCAGTACGTAGAAGATACAAAAATAATTGATAAAATGATGCATTTCTTATCCCGTTAAACAGCCCGCAAAAATACAACAAAAAGCAAGCATGTTGCACTATGATAAAGATATTTTTAACAAAAAACACCTATTTTGGATAGGCAATACGCAAGTGATAGATATTAAAGAGTTTTTCCTTGAGTACCTTCTTGATCTTCTCTATATCCTTGAAAGTAATATCAGCATTGAGGTATTGCTTTTCCTCTATTTGCTTCTTAATAATAGCTTCCACCAGCGCATCAATAGCTTCGGTAGTAGGATTAACCAAGCTCTTGGAGGCAGCCTCTACCGAATCGGACATCATAAGAATAGCTGTCTCTTTAGAAAAAGGAATAGGGCCAGAGTAGCGGAAATCGTCCTCATTGAAAGGTTCCCCTGAGTCCAACTGTTTTTTATAGAAATAGTAAATAAGGCTATTGCCATGATGGGTTCGGATAAAGTCAATGATATGATCAGGGATATTATTTGCTCTTGCCATCTCAATACCATCTATCACATGGCTCTTGATAATCTTAGCACTCTCCACGGCAGTGAGTTCATCATGAGGATTGACCGAAGTTTTCTGGTTTTCAGTAAAATAAAGAGGATTCTTCATCTTACCTATATCATGATAGAGTGCCCCTACACGAACCAACATGGCATTGGCTCCTATGGCCAATGCACTGGCCTCAGCCAAATTGGACACTTGCAAGGAGTGCTGGAAAGAACCAGGTGCTTTCTCGGAGAGTTCCCTCAACAATTTATTGTGTGTATCTGAAAGTTCCAAAAGGGACACATTGGACACCAAGCCAAATATTTTCTCATACATATAGGTGAGTGGCTGGATAAAAAGTGTCAAAAATCCATTGAGAATGAAAAACCCAATAGTGAGATAATTAATTCCCTGAAGGCTACCAGTGGATATCATCAGTTGGCAAAGATAGGTTACTATATAAGCTATAACTATATAAGTAATAGTTAAAAATAGATTAATCCTATAGTGCATTCCCTTAGTGTCCAGCAGGAGTACACCCGCCACAATGGCATTGGTATAGATAAATTGGAAGCTATTAGGTACAATAAACCCGATAAGTAGCAAAGTAATCAGGTATAAGAACATACCTAAGCGCAGGTCAAAGAAAGCCTTCATCACCAGTGGAAAGATACAAATAGGCAAAGCATATATATAATCTGTATCTACCTTAGCTGTCCAAGACACTCCCGCTACAAAGAGCAATATGGTTGTAAAAATAAGGGTTACAATATTATTATTGGTGAACAAATCCTTCTTGAAATGATACAAATAGAGCAATATCATACTCACCAGCATAGATATAATAAGTATATACCCCAATAGTGATAAGGTAGTGAGATGCTCCGAACTATTGAGAGCGTACTCCTTTTGTAAGGAAGTGAGCATAGCAAGCCGCTCTCCTGATACAAATTGCCCTTTTTCTATAATGAGTTGTCCTTTTTTGACAATCCCATACGAATGAACAATATTCTTAAGATGCTCCTCCAAAGTACGTTGGGTAAAGTGCTCATTGACAAATATATCGGGCAGCATTACCTCCGATAGAATCGTATAGTAGGTATCCATATAGGGAGCAAAGGGCTTCTCTGCAAAATAAGAAAGTACGGCCTCCTTCAATTGGTTAAGGAAAAAGAATTTGTTAGGAGCAAAGGTAAATACCTCATTTCCTTCCACCAAGAATACTTGCTTATCAGTCAGTTCTCCAGAGGCATAAAACACCCCATGGCGGTAGGCTTTCTTAAGGAAATCCTCCCCCTTGTGCAAGAGTTTTTCTTGAGTGACAGCCTCCACCGAAGCGAAGTAAGTCAGTGCTTTTTGGTAATAATTCTTCTGAACAGAAGCCAATACAGTGGTATCCCTAAAGTAATAAGTAGGCGATTGGCTCTCAATATATTGCTTCTCTTTGGCTAACTGTTCGTTTGTTTTCTTCAGGGTAAAGTCAAAAGGAGCATATAGTGCGGGATATAGCCAAGGCTTACCTGCCTGAAACTCATAGGAGAACTTGCTCCCTTTGGGCAAAAGGAAGATAATGGCCACAACCAGCACTACTGCCAAAAAGAGCTTGTAGAGTAGTCCTTGCTTGGCATATAGCTTGTACCAAAAATGCTTTATAGCCATAAGTGTATGGAGTTAAAAACGATTAGTCTCTTAGTAGTGGCAGGGTAGAACAACGCAAAAGTCCTTCCTGCTTGGCTATCTCAGCATAGGGAATTTCCTCTACCGTAAAACCTTGATCTCTAAGCCAATTATTTAGGCGAGTAAAACTACGTTCAGAAACTACCACCTCTGGTGAGATAGAGAATACATTGCTGAACATTTGGTACATCTCCTCTCGTTCTATATGGAAGAGGTTGTCCTTACCAAAGAGATCTACCAAATATTGGTATTCCTGTTCGTTACGGAAACCACCCTTGTATATAATCCCTTTATTTGTTCCCACTGGCTGAAAACAACAATCCAAATGTAGCGCATTATCACGAGGTTCTGTGTTGGACTTAACCAAGTCAAAGGTCTTCACTATCTTATTAGGAAAGAGTGCTTTAAGCAGCTCTACCCCTTCCCTATTGGTACGTGCGGTCTTATATTTTGTATAATCATCTCCATAGTAAGTACCTACAAAGATATGATCATTCCAAGGCATCACATCACCCCCCTCAATATGTACTTCAGGGGAAGGAACGATATATTGAGAAGGAGGAATCTGGCGAACGATGTACTCAATAGCTCTATATTCTTCCTCTCGCTCAGGGAGAATATTAGCCTTAATAAACTTATCCTCAATGACAAAACCAATATCACGGGTGAAAATCTGGTTGCAATTCTCTATTAATTCAGGTCGGTATACTTCTACCTCATATTTTTTAAGCACCTCGGCGAAAGCCTCCATTTCAGGGATCATATCCGCTTCTATAGGATAAGTTCCTGCCAATATATGTTCTAAAGATTTTGGGTCGTAAGCCTCCTGAGCAGTAGGGGTAGCTCCATTGCTCTGAGCAGTTCCTAAGATAACAGCTCGTAGGCGATTAGTCTCATTCTTTACTTGTATTTTCATCATGGTTAATTTTGGTGCAAATATACGGAAAATATATGAAATATTTATTTGGCAAAAAAAAGAAAAAATTATATCTTTGCCTGCCTAAACAATAAATTCTCCTGCTATGAAAAAACATATCTTTTTACTGTTGCTATTGCTCACTTCCACAGTGGGTATAGCACAAATTACTGTTGGGATACGGCTCAATAATCCATTAGTCTATGGTTCTTCTATTTCTCCCTTATATAATGAAGAAGGGAAAAAATTCAACACCTATGGGAATTGGGGTGTTTTCAATTCAGGCGTATTTGCTCGGATTCCTCTCAAAGAAAAGCATTGGGTATTACATACTGAACTTCTATATAAGAATGAGGGAACTCATCTCAGTGGCTTTGATGTTCCCGAAAAGGATAGGGGGCCTTATTATAGAGAAAGTCTCTATGAAGAAAAAAGACATTTTTCCCTCGAATATATAGATGCTCCTTGTCTGCTACAATGGGAAGGCAAGCGTATGTTCAGGGGGTACCTACAAGCAGGTTTTTCTCTCAAATTCTTAACCCATGCCTCCTATACTAATGGTTGGTTTAATGCCCCTGATGAGAATGTAACCCCACATTTTAACCGACTCGTTCTTACAGGGCAAGTAGGAGGCGGTGTGCTCTGGGACATCAAGCGAGTGATGATCACCGCTGATATGCGTGTATCTTGTAATCTCACCCCTATTACAGGCCACAAGGTTCGTGGTGTAGATTTTAGCGATAGTACAGGCTTTTCTCTCACTCTCATCTCAGTAGGAGTAGGGTACAAGCTGCGATATAAAAAGAGTAATTAACACCAGAGCATGAAACAACATGAAGAAGTTATCAAGATTATGGAAGAAAACGGAGGATGGGCTACCCTTGGTTTTCTTTATCATCATGTAGATACGTCTGAGTGGAAAACAAAAACGCCCTTTGCCACCATAAGGCGAATTGTTCAAGACGAACGCTTCTTTTTCAAAATCAAAGCAGGACTATGGGCGCTAAAAAGTCATAAGGAACAGCTTTTAGAGAAATTTGAATTAGAGGTATCCTCTAAAAAAGAGCAAGATTTTTCCCATTCCTATTTCCAAGGATTATTGGTTGAAATTGGAAACCTCAAGGGATACCACACTTATATCCCTCCGCAGGATAAAAATAAACTATTCCTTGATAGAAAATTAGGTAGTGTATCTTCCTTAGGTCAGATATTAGATTTCACCTATCCTGAAGTGATCAAAAGAGCCAAAACCATTGATGTCATATGGTTCAATGAGCGGAAATTCCCTCATGCTTTCTTTGAAGTAGAACATACCACTGATATACAAAATTCACTACTAAAATTCAACGAGTTACAAGATTTCTACACTAAGTTCTATATCCTTAGTGCTACAGAAAGAAAACGAGAATTTGAACAGAAAATAGCTTATTCTTCCTTCAAAGATATAAGGAATAGGGTATCTTTTATTGATTATGATTTTGTAGCAAACTTACATACTAAGAGCTTTGAACTACTGAAAATAGGACAGTTATAATATAAAAACGAATCAAACCCTTAACAACTATAGAAAACACAAATGGAACCCATAGATTTTAACAAACCCATTACTGAATACGGAGAAGATAATATACAGACCCTTGAGTGGCAGGAGCATGTACGTATGCGTCCTGGTATGTACATAGGTAAGCTCGGCGATGGCTCCTCGGCCGATGATGGGATCTATATCCTACTGAAGGAGGTGATTGATAACTCCATAGACGAGTTTGTCATGGGGGCAGGTAAGCAGATAGAGGTACGTATAGAGGAGAACAAGGTTACTGTACGTGACTTCGGGCGTGGGATTCCCTTAGGAAAAGTAGTAGATGTAGTTTCCAAGATGAATACAGGAGGAAAATATGATTCTCGTGCCTTCAAAAAGTCTGTGGGGCTCAATGGAGTAGGTACCAAGGCCGTTAATGCGCTTTCCTCTTACTTCTATGTAGCGTCTGTACGTGACGGTCAGCGAAAGAGTGCCACATTCTCCTTGGGGGTATTACAAGAAGAATCTCCCTTGGAAGCCTCCAATGAAAAACGAGGTACCTTGATAACATTTGTTCCCGATGGAACCATCTTCAAGAACTACAAATTCCGTTCGGAATATGTGGTAAGGATGCTTAAGAACTATACCTACCTCAACCCTGGGCTTACTATTGTATATAACGGAGAAAAGTTCTTCTCTGAAAATGGCTTGGAAGACCTGCTCAAGGAAGATAACAACGAAGAAGATTTTGCCTACCCTATTATCCACCTCAGTGGAGAGGATATAGAGATTGCCCTTACCCATAGCAAAAGCCAGTATAGTGAGCAATATTACTCATTTGTCAATGGGCAGAATACCACCCAAGGAGGTACCCACCTCAATGCTTATCGTGAGGCTATTGTGGCTACCTTACGCAACTATTATAACAAGCCCTATGATGCTTCGGATATTCGTAAGTCCATCATCGGAGCTATCTCTATCAAAGTGATGGAGCCTGTTTTTGAAAGTCAAACCAAGACCAAATTAGGCTCTACCGAAATGGGTGAAGGTATGCCTACTGTGCGTACATATATTACCAATTTCGTACAAAAACACTTAGATGACTACCTACACAAGCAGCCTGAGATTGCTGAAGAGATACAAAAGAAAATCCTCCAAGCAGAACGCGAACGTAAGGAACTATCGGATATCCGTAAGCTTGCCCGCGACGGAGCTAAGAAAGTGAGCCTACACAACAAGAAACTACGCGATTGCCGTATTCATCTGACCGATAGTAAGCACGAACAAGCCCTTGAGAGTACGCTCTTTATCACCGAAGGGAACTCCGCCTCTGGTTCTATCACCCACTCGCGCGATGCCAATACCCAAGCCGTATTTTCTCTGCGGGGAAAACCGCTAAACTCATTTGGGAAAACCAAAAAAATTGTCTATGAAAATGAGGAATTCAACCTCCTCCAAGCTGCTTTGGATATAGAGGACTCCATAGAAAACCTACGATATAACAATATTGTCCTTGCCACCGATGCCGATGTAGATGGGATGCACATTCGCCTGCTACTCATTACCTTTTTCTTACAGTTCTTCCCTGAACTGATCAAAGAAGGACATGTCTATATCCTACAAACGCCCCTATTTCGTGTGCGCAATAGCAAGGAAACCATCTATTGCTATACTGAGGAAGAGCGTGTCAATGCCATAGATAAGCTCAAAAACCCAGAGATCACCCGATTCAAAGGGTTGGGAGAAATCTCCCCCGATGAGTTCAAGCACTTTATAGGTCAGGATATGCGCCTTGACCCTGTAATGATGGACAAGGCCATGCATATAGAGAAATTATTAGACTTCTATATGGGGAACAACACCCCTGAACGCCAAGATTTTATCATCAATAACCTCAAATACGAGGTATAACTAAAGCAAATCCCTACAAGCAACTCATATATACTTGTGGGGATCTTCTTTGTAATCTTTATTCTACTTATCAATACTATCTCTAATAGGAATAAATATTCTCTCTTTTGGAAATTCAAATGAATCATAATATTCCTTTTTTGTAGAATAACGGATGTCTTTAAAAAGAAATTTCCCATCATAAGCATCTATATAATACTTACATGCGGAACCTTCTTCTCCACGACTAATAAATTCTAATGAATAAACGTATTTTCCTTCTATTTTCATTCGGCTAAAGAAACATCTTACAAATCTTCCTTGGTAAGGTTCAAAGATATCTACCCCAAGAGCATTAAGAATAATATTTCTTACTTGTTCTATACCTATAAAATAGTAGTCATCATAATATTTAGTTTCTATAAGCTCTCCTTTGCGGTTAAAAGTACGTGTAGGACCTACCTCACAATCACTTACATAGAAAGTTTTTTCTATAAGCCTACCTTTTCTGTCATATATCTTTACTGTTTTCAAAGGCTCATTTCCAAAAGAAGAATTTCCTCCTCCAAAAACTATAGTCATTCTAGCACCTGCATTTTTAGAAAAAAGAGAAATATCTATGTTATTCTTCTTTTCAAATTCTATTTTTATAGAAAAAGTACCTTTAAGTTTATCATAATATTTTTCTAATTCTCTTTTACACTCCTCATCTTCGGGGTAATTATAGCAAATATCCAATAACATTTTGTACGTTTTCAAATCTACTATATTAACTTTTTCTGTATGATTATCATGACAATAATCATAGCCTTTGATGACTTGCGCTTTACCTATAGCTACTATAAAGATCACTAATAAGATACATCTTTTGTTCATATTATTTTTTTATCTAATTCTCCACTGATGCAAACTTGCGGCTCATGTCTTATTTTTTAACAGTATATTTAATGCATTACCAACCAAAGATATATTTTTCAAATAGCAATTATCCAGCCTAATATAAAAAATAATACCCATATAATATGTAACCC
>CAJZFM010000011.1 GCA_915070235.1 uncultured Capnocytophaga sp.
ATAAAATATTTTTTCGGAAATATTTTTCTCTAAAACCAACAACTAACCACTGACAACTAATAACTAACTACTATTTAGCTATATTAACAGCTCTTGTTTCGCGAATAACAGTTACTTTCACCTGTCCTGGGTAGGTCATATCGGTTTGTATCTTTTGAGAAAGGTTAAAGGAGAGTTCTGCTGCTTTTTCATCAGATACTTTTTCGCTCTCTACAATCACACGTAACTCACGACCTGCTTGTATAGCGTAGGCTTTCTTGACTCCTTGGAAAGAGAAGGCTGTATCTTCCAATTCCTTAAGACGCTGAATATAAGAATCCAACACCTGTCGGCGCGCTCCAGGTCTTGCTCCTGAGATAGCATCGCACACCTGTACTATCGGAGAGAGTAGAGAAGTCATTTCTATTTCGTCATGGTGAGCTCCGATAGCATTGCATACTTCAGGCTTTTCACCATACTTTTGTGCCCATTCCATACCGAGGAGTGCGTGTGGTGTCTCGGTATCTGTCTCAGGTACTTTACCTATATCGTGCAAAAGTCCTGCACGCTTGGCCAATTTCACATTCAGTCCCAGTTCAGCGGCCATAAGCCCACAAAGGCGTGCTACCTCACGAGAGTGCTGCAAGAGGTTTTGCCCATAGGAAGAGCGGTATTTCATACGACCTACAGCCTTGATAAGTTCTGGGTGGAGGCCATGGATACCCAAATCTATGATGGTGCGCTTACCTATCTCGGCAATTTCATCTTCTACTTGTTTGGTAGTTTTTTCCACTACTTCCTCAATACGTGCGGGGTGGATACGTCCATCGGTAACCAACTTATGGAGAGAAAGGCGTGCTATCTCCCTACGTACAGAGTCAAAACAAGAAAGGATAATTGCCTCTGGGGTATCATCTACAATGATTTCCACTCCTGTGGCAGCTTCCAAGGCGCGGATATTACGCCCTTCGCGGCCTATAATGCGTCCTTTTACATCATCGGATTCAAGGTTGAATACAGATACACAGTTATCAATAGCCTCTTCAGTTCCTATACGTTGTATGGTGTTGATGATAATCTTTCGTGCTTCTTGGCGAGCAGTGAGTTTTGCCTCCTCAATGGTGGTCTGTATATAGGCCATAGCATCGGTCTTGGCTTCATTCTTAAGGGAGTCAATCAGCTGGGTTTTAGCCTCTTCGGCAGTCAGTCCAGAGATTACTTCCAATTGTTTTACTTGGCTCTTGTGGAGCTTATCCACTTCCTCCTGTTTCTTATCCACAAGCAACATGCGGTGGTTACACTCCTCGGTCTTCTGAAGCAGTTCTTCATTGAGCTTCTTGTTCTGAGCCAGTTCGTTGGAGACTTGGGACTCTTTGTCCTTGATACGTTTTTCTGTCTCGGAGATTTTCTTTTCTTTGGCTAAGATGAGTTTCTCATGCTCGGCCTTGAGTTCTAAGAATTTTTCTTTTGCTTGGTAGATTTTTTCTTTCTTAATGTTTTCGGCTTCTACTTTTGCCTGTTTTAGAATATTCTGAGATTCCTCTTGTGCATCTTTGACTACCTTAAAAGCGTATTTTTCTTGTCTTTTTTTCAAAGAATACCACACCAAGATGCCACCTACAAAAATTCCAATAATGGCACTACCTACTACTGACATTGTTACGTCCATAAAATAAAATATAATTATACAAAAAAGCCTGCAAGAAGGATATATGAATAAACTCCTAAAAAGCATATTTAGAGCTACCAAACCCTTCAAGTATCCGCCAAGTGAAGGCGGCACGCTTTGGTGATTTGACTGACTCTTCTGAATTATTTTCTGTTGAGTTTACCAAAAAAACTATTCTTGCAGGCAGTAATCTTTATCTATATATTACTGATTTCTACTAAAGTCTGATGTATTTTTTCTAATCTTTCTATATTTTTTTCCTTTTGATTTTCATCAGCAAGGCTCTCTTGAAAGAGCGGTGTAGCCAAGGAAATGGCACACATAGCCAAGGAATCTTGGCGATCTTTTATAGGAAAATTCTGCTCAAAATACGTAATTTGTTTGTTAATCCTTTCTGCTGCTTGGCGATAGGCCTCCTCCTGTTCCTTATCTATCTTTAGAGGATACACCCTATCGGCTATTTTCAAGGTGATTCGTAGCTTTTCACTCATTACTTATTATGTGAAAGTTGTACAATACATTGCTCTATTTCACGAATGAGCCTACTTATTTTGAGCTTGGCTTCCGTTTTAGTTTCATCACTGCCTAAAAGAGCTTGGGCAAGTTTCAGTGCCTGATACTTCTGTTGGCTCTGTTGGTTCTGTTGCATAAGTTCCTGCAACTGGCCTTGTAGCGCTTCTACTTGAAGGATCAGTGCCCTGTTTCTCTCTTCCAAAGAAAGTACATACTGCTGTACCTGAGGAAGTAACCTCTCTATTTTTTCAATCCATTCTTCCATTTCCTTGAGAAGAGATAATAACCCTTACTTTTGGTGTGCAAAGATAATACTTTTTGAGGTTATAAACAACTATTCAGCAAATTTTATTTTTTGAGCGCTAATCGTAGCTTATTTGCGCTATTTTCACTATCTTTGTCCTACTGAATTTCAAAAAGCCAATATATGTTATCTATCAATGATACTCAATTAGTTATCCTTGACATTCAAGGGAAATTATCACAAATCGTCTATCAGTCCCAAGAGGTACTAAAACAAAGCAGCAGCCTTGTGCAAGGCTGCCAACTATTGGATATTCCTATTGTATGGGTAGAACAAACTCCTGAAAAATTGGGAGCTACCTCACCACTTATCGCCCAGCACCTGACTGGTCTATCCCCTATTGCTAAGGCTACTTTCTCAGCTTATGGCACTCCTGCTTTTGTGGAAGCGGTCAAGGCCAATGCTCGTAAGCAAGTGCTGCTTATCGGGATAGAAACACACATCTGTATCTACCAAACGGCAATGGATCTGATAGCGGCAGGCTATGAGGTCTTTGTCGTAGCCGATGCGGTCTCCTCTCGTACAGAGGAAAACAAAAAAATAGGTCTTGAGATGATTGGTCAAGGGCAAGGGAAAATCACCAGTGTAGAGGCGGCTCTCTTTGCCCTACTGAAGAGCTCTACTCATGAGAAATTCCGAGAAATCGCAAGGCTTATCAAGTAAATTAGAATTCTACCTTACCCTCAGAAGGGTCATCATTCCGCCCACTGAAAGCACTATTGACATCTCCTTTAGGCACTGGTGGTGCTTGGGGTATTGGTAGTCCTGCTTGAGGTAATGATAGTCCTGCTTGGGGTAATGGTAGTGCTGCTTGGGGTTCCTCGTCTTGGTTCTTTCTAGACGAGAAAGACTGTACCCCCTGTCCAGCAATTGCACCTGAGAAGAGGGGGTTGAGATTGCTGAAAACCCCATTAATAAACTGCAAACGAATATTGTCCAATCCCCCATTACGATGCTTGGCTACGATAAACTCCGCCTGATTGGCTGTAGAAGTGGCTTCAGCATCGTCCCATGTATCCAGTTTGTAATACTCTGGACGATAGAGGAAAGTTACAATATCGGCATCCTGCTCTATAGCTCCCGATTCACGCAAGTCAGAGAGTTGGGGGCGCTTGTGTCCTAAACGGCTTTCCACATTACGCGAAAGCTGAGAAAGGGCGATGATAGGCAGGTCTAATTCCTTGGCCAAGGCCTTGAGGTTACGGGAGATCGTGGAGATTTCCTGCTCACGGTTCCCAACTCCCTTGCCCGAGGTGTTGGCTGTCATCAGCTGGAGGTAATCTATAAATATGATTTTTACCTTATGCTGAGAGACCATTTTGCGCGCCTTTGCCCTGAGGTCAAAGATAGAAAGTGAAGGAGTATCATCTATATACAAGGGGGCTTCCAAGAGGCTTTGGGTCTTATGATGGAGTCGGTCAAATTCCTCTTTAGCGAGCTTTCCTGTACGCAGCTTATCGGAGCTAATCCCTGTCTCGGACGAGATAAGCCTTGTGATAAGCTGAATGGAGGACATCTCCAAGGAGAAGAAAGCCACTGGAATCTTGCTATCTACCGCTATATTGCGTGCCATGCTTAGGGTAAAGGCTGTTTTCCCCATCGCTGGACGTGCTGCTACTATAATAAGGTCTGTGGATTGCCAACCTGCTGTAAGTTCATCTATCTGGGTAAAGCCTGAGGGTACGCCACTGAACTCCTCTTTCCTGTTGTGTAGCTCTTCTATCTTCTTGATCGCCTGCAAAACCAAGTCATGTGCTGACTCCGAAGTACGGGTGTTCCCTTGAGAAATGGAAAAGAGCTTTCCCTCTGCTTCATCTAACAAGTTTCTGGCCACAACTTCATCATTATAGGCATCTTCTATGACCTCATTGGACATCTTGATAAGCCTACGTTTGATATACTTCCCTTTAATATAGCGTGCATATTCTTGGATATTGGCAGAAGAAGATACCTTTTGTGTCAAACCGATCAAGTAATCTGTTCCTCCTATCTCTTTCAGGGTGCCATTTTCGAGTAATTGCTCACGTACAGTAAGTATATCTATAGCCTTAGCATCCTTGAAGAGCTTATCTATAGCTGCATAGATCTTTTGGTGTGCAGGCGCATAGAAAACCTCCTCGGAAAGAATATCAATTACCTCATCTACCCCTCGCTTATCTATAAGCATACCACCGAGTACAGCCTCCTCCAATTCTAAACTTTGGGGAGGAATCTTACCCTTCTCAAGAGAAGGAATAGCTCGCGGTGTCATTACAGATTCTACAACTTGTGGAGAAATATTTTCCATATCTTTAATTTTTAAGCACTTAGATTTTCGTACTACTTACCTTAAATCTTGCGCAAAAATACATGCTTTTTTTGACAAGAAAAATACTCGCCTCCTGCTCATGGTTCTTCCGATGTCCTTCCTAAGATGAAAACTCTTAAAAATAAAAAACTAAAAAACTGATTTTAAGCTCTTTCATCATTTCTCTATCACCCTTGTTAAATAAAATTTTTATTTTTCAACAAAAACAGCGCAATGGTTAATTGTCAATTAATAAGCCATGGTTAGTGACTGATTATTCAAGGTACTCCTTTTTACCTTATTATTTTTCAGACCCTATTTTTCTTTTTGTTACTTGTAAATGAGCTACTTACAACAAACTTCATCAATTAATGACTAAGCATTAACAATTAATAATTTTTTCGTAACTTTGCCACAAGAATAGATGCACTAAAAATCATATTTAAATGAAAGAAGTAACTCGTTTGTTTGATATTCCAGTTTATCAATTAGAACAATATCCTATTGAAAACGCATTAGTTACAAAATATAACGAAAAGTGGGTTCCCCTCTCTTCCAAGGAGTATGTGGAGAGGATCAACCAAGTAAGTCGCGCTCTGCTACGCTTGGGCGTAAAACCCAAAGACAAGATTGCGATGGTCTCTTCCAACAATCGTACTGAGTGGCATATCTTGGATATGGCGATCATGCAGATTGGCGCACACAATGTACCTATCTATCCCACGATTCCCAAGGAGGATTACATATATATCTTCAACCATGCTGAGGTAAGATATTGCTTTGTTTCAGACAAGGACTTATGGGATAAGGTCTCAAGTATCACCTCGGAAGTACCTACCTTAGAAGAGATATTCTCCTTTGACCCCATAGCAAATGTGCGCGGTTGGCAAGAAATCCTCTCCAAGGGGGAAGATACTGAAAACCAACCACAGGTAGAAGCACTCAAAGCACAGATACAGCCTACAGATATGGCTACCATTATCTATACTTCGGGCACTACTGGAAAGCCCAAGGGCGTAATGCTCTCTCATGATAATATCCTGAGCAATATCAAGAATTGTCATTCAAGGGTACCTGTAAAGGCAGGTGATGCTTGTCTTAGTTTCTTGCCTGTATGTCATATCTTTGAGAGAATGCTCACTTACCTATACCAATATAATGGTATTCGCTTGCACTTTGCCGAATCTTTTGAAAAAGTAGCTGTCAATATAAGTGAAGTAAAACCACGACTAATTACAGTAGTACCGCGTGTAGTTGAAAAGGTTTATGACAGTATCTACAGCAAGGGAATTGCACTCTCTGGTATTGCTAAAACCTTATTCTTCTGGGCTTTGCGATTAGGATACCGATATGAGCCTTACGGCAAAAACGGTTGGTGGTATGATATGCAACTCAAGGTAGCCCGCAAACTTATTTTCTCCAAATGGAAAAAGGCATTAGGAGGACACTTACAGATGATTTGTGGAAGTGCAGCACTACAACCACGGCTAGTGAGAGTATTCTCTGCCGCAGGAATCCCTATTTGGGAAGGGTATGGCCTTACAGAAACTTCACCTGTGATCTCCGTTAATTGTAAGAAGGGACATCTTTGGAAAGTGGGCACTATAGGCAAGCCTATTGATAATATTGAGGTAAAGATAGCCGAAGATGGAGAAATCCTCTGCAAGGGGGCTAATGTCATGCTAGGTTACTACAAGAATGAAGAGCAAACCCATGAAGCCATTGACAAAGATGGGTTCTTCCATACAGGAGATATAGGCATCTTGGACGAAGAGGGCTTTCTGACTATCACTGATCGTAAAAAAGAGATGTTCAAGACCTCTGGCGGGAAGTATATAGCCCCCCAATATATAGAAAACAAGCTCAAGCAATCCCGCTTTATAGAACAAGCCATGGTAGTAGGTGAAGGAGAAAAGATGCCAGCTGCCTTTATTCAACCTAATTTTGCTTTTGTACGTGAATGGCTCAAGCGACATGGAGAGAAAGGTACTCTAAGCAACGAAGCTCTTGCCAAGGACACACGTGTGTGTGAGCGTATAGGCCAAGAAATAGAACGCATCAATAAGCGATTGGGCAAGTGGGAACAGGTAAAAGTCTTTGACCTTACCCCCGATGAGTGGAGTATAGATGCTGGACACCTCACCCCTACCCTAAAGCTCAAGCGCCGCATCATTCTTGAGAAATACAAGGATATGTACAATACTTTTTACAACAAAGAATCTTAGAAAACATTCATTATGATATATCGTTTTAGAGTAATTTTAGACGTGGATGCCGATGTATTCCGCGATATAGAGGTGGAAAGCCACATCAGTTTGGAGGATTTCCACAAATGTATCTCCACCTCCTTTGGCTTCAATGGGGAGGAAATGGCCTCTTTCTACAAGAGTGATGAGGATTGGAACCAAGGAGAAGAGTTCAGCCTCTTTGACACAGAGGGAGATACCCCAGTGATGGCCGACACCATCTTGGAATCGGTCATGGATGAGGACAACCGACACTTCCTTTATGTATACGACTTCTACAATATGTGGACATTCTTCGTAGATCTGAAGGAAATAGGTCGTGAGGTAGAAGGAGTTAGCTACCCCCATATCCTAACCACTCATGGGTTTGTCCCCGAAGATGCCCCAGAGAAGAACTTTGTGGCAGAAGATTTTGATGAGTTTGACTCAGAGTTCAACGATTTTGAGTTTGACCAAGATGAATTTGACGAATATCACGGCTATAGTGAGGACGAATATTATTCTTAAAAAAGCATGATTACCGATATTCTCTTCTATAGTATTCTTATAGTTACTATAGGTATGAGCTACTATGGCTTTACCCATGAGGCTTTCTTTCGTCGCTATATGTTCAATGTCAAGGCTGTACAAGGAGGAGACTACTTGCGACTGATCTCCTCAGGCTTTTTGCATGCTGGGTGGGAACACCTGATATTCAACATGATCTCTCTGTTCTTCTTCCACAAGATTATCATCGAAGAAATGGGAGCAGGGGTCTTTATGCTCATCTATTTGGGAGCCATCGTCTTGGGTAATCTTTTCTGCCTATACATCTATAGGCATCAGCCCTATTACTCTGCCATTGGTGCCTCAGGAGGCGTCTCTGGAATTATCTTTGCGGCCATAGCTCTCGTGCCACAGCTAAGGGTGAATTTTATCCCTGGTTGGCTCTTTGGAACAATTTATTTTGGTTATTCGGTATACCAAATGCTCAACCCTCGTGAGGGGGACAATGTAGGGCATGCCGCTCACTTAGGAGGGGCTATCTTTGGAATCATTGTTATTGCCCTTTTGCAGCCCCTACTTGTAGCAGAGAATGCGCTTTACTTAGGCATCATGGCGCTACCCTTGGGCTATATGGGATACCGATTGCTACAAAAATAATTTTCCCTATCTTTGCGCCCACTTTAATCCTTAAAAAAAATGTTAGACCTCTTCAATACCCAGATTGAGTCCCTTTCTATACATCAGGTAGGGAATATGCAGAAAGGAGAAAACCTCTTTCTCTCTCAGCAGCCCTATGTCCTAAACGACCAAATCACCAGTGTACTCAAGGAATATTTCCTAAAACCCTTTAGGGAAAAGGAAGAAAACTATATGCGCTTTGTCAATGAAACTTCCTTGGAATTCAATGAGATGTTTGGCATCGCCTATGAGGTTTTCAACAATCCTTCTACCATACATACCCATTCGCTGCGGATTGCTCAGCTATTATATGAGCAGTCCAACCACCCTCACATAAAGTCTGGCGAGCTCTATGTAGCCTATCTCACTCATATCACCCTTGACAATACGAAGGTGGATGCCATTGGGATTTTCAAATCCGAGATGAAACAGAATTTTCTGCAATTCGAGCAAGGGCAAAGCCAATTAGAGATCCTCTTGGAAGAAGGGGTGAATGTCAATCGCTTGGACAAGGGTTGCCTTATCTTCAATGTCAATGAAGAAGGCGGATACAAAATACTTTCTGTGGATAGCAATCGCTATGATACCAAGTACTGGACAGAACAGTTCTTAGGAATTGATGTGCTTGCCGATGATGCTTTCTTTACCAAAAAGTACCTCAAGATGTGTCAAGACTTCGCCAAAGAGGTTGTCCTCCCTACGGAGGGGAAGCAGGAAGAAATCCTATTTATGAACCGTGCAGTGAATCACTTTGCCAAAAACGATGAGTTTGAAGAAACCCACTTCCTCAATGAAGTCTTGGGTGACAAGGTGTTCAAGAAGGAGTTTGCTGCTCATGAGGACGACGAAGACCAAAGTCCTAAGGAAGGTTATATGGATCTGATTCCCGAATTTCACAACTTCAAAGAGACCAAGGGAAAGAAATACTATATAGAGGACGTTTCTTCCTTCCCCATTGTCAATAAAGCCGTATCGGATATGCGTAAGAAAATCAAGAATATCATAGACCTTGATACCAATGTACAAATCCGTATGGACTTCATCAACCCTGAATCTGCTGAAAAATTTGTAGAAAAAGGTTGGGACGAAGAACGCGGTATGTTCTACTACCTTATTTACTTTAACGAAGAGAAAAAAAGCTAATGAAAATACTTCCCAAATGGGCAGAAATGCTCAATCAACTAGGAGAAAAACAGACTCCTTGCTTCTTTGTTGTCAATTATGAAGGAACCCAAGGACAGGTATTTCCCCTATCAGAATTACCACAGGACATTCATTTTTCCTTTTCTGAAGAAAAAACACCTATTTCCGATCCTATTACAATAGAAAAACACCCCATTCCTTACAAAACTTTTGAGGAATCCTTTAAAAAAGTATTTTCTCACTTAAAAAAAGGGGATACAGAGCTTATCAATCTTACTTTTGCTACCGAAATAGCACCTATTCCTTTAGAAAAAGTATACCACAATGCCAAAGCCAAATACAAAATCCTTTACAAAGACGAATGGGTATGTTTTTCTCCTGAAATTTTCATAAAAATAGAAGCTAATAAGATAAAAACCTATCCCATGAAGGGAACTATCAGTGCTACCATTCCCAATGCTGAAGAGCTGCTACTAAATAATCAGAAGGAAATAGACGAACATCATAAGGTTGTTGCTCTACTATCAAAAGATTTAGAACAAGTTGCCTCCGAGGTACAAGTAAGTAAATTTCGCTATGTGGATGTGATAGAAAAATCTACAGGAAACCTACTACAAACTAGCTCCGAAATTGTGGGAACGCTCTCTGCTAACTGGTATGACCACTTAGGTGATATTTTGGTTAAGCTCCTTCCTGCTGGCTCTATCTGTGGGGCACCAAGAGAGAAAACTATGGAAATCATTCAAGAGGCAGAAACCTATGATAGAGGTTACTATACGGGAATTGCAGGTATATTTGATGGGTATTCTCTCAATACATGTGTGCTTATCCGATTTATCGAACGTATAGGAGAAAAATTCTATTATAAAAGTGGGGCAGGAATTACTGCTTACAGCAATCCTGAGAGCGAATACAAGGAAATATTAGAAAAAATATATATTCCTAACTAAGAATATGCAGAAAAATAAGTTTATCGAGACTATCAAACTATTGGATAGTCATATTTTCCATATAGAATACCACCAAGAACGCTTAAAGAATACTTTTTCACACTTTTTCCCTAGTGAAAAAGTATTTTCTTTAGAAGATATTCTAAGCCAACAAGTACTTCCCGAAAAAGGAAAATACAAAATTCGTTTTGTATATAGTGCCTATGATTATACATTAGAAGTTATTCCTTACCAAATAACTCCTATTAAGTCAATAAGTTGTATAGATGTAGGAGATTTGGATTATTCCTATAAATTCTCTGATAGAGAACAACTTAACCATCTCAAGAAAGAAGCGCCTACCGATGAGGTCATCTTTATAAAACAAGGAATGGTCACCGATAGTAGTTATGCTAATCTCGTATTCTCTGACGGGGTTAAGTGGTATACCCCTACTTCCTTTCTGCTCAATGGCACTTGTAGGCAACGGCTATTGAAAGAGGGAAAAATAGAAGAACGCCCCATATTCCAAAAAGACATACCTTCCTTTGGATATATAGGGCTTATCAATGCTATGTTAGATTTAGGTGAATTAACCTTACCACTTAATCACTACACTTCCCCAAGTAAAGCCACTACCAAAAGCAGCTAACAGAAGTATATCATTCTCCTTGACATGGCCTTGCTCTACGGCTTCAGCCAAGGCTATAGCAATAGAGGCCGCAGTGGTATTTCCATATTTCTGGATATTGTTGAACACCTGGGCATCAGAGAGTTTAAATTTCTGTTGGATAAACTGGGAGATACGCAAGTTGGCTTGGTGAGGTATGAATAGGTCTATATCACTTTCGGTGAGCTTATTAGCCTTAAGTCCCTCTATAATTACTTCAGAGAAACGTACCACTGCATTTTTAAAAACAAACTGCCCATTCATATAAGGGAAATAGGAGGTGTCCTCAGGGTCATTTTCCTTCAAAAGGTCAGTAACCCACTTCTTCCCTACCCCTGGGGTAAGGATAGCCAATTCCTCGGCATGCGCTCCTTCGCTATGTAGGTGAGAAGAGAGTATCCCCTTTCCGTTCTCCTGAGAGCGAGAAAGTACTGCTGCCCCTGCACCATCTCCGAAAAGTACTGCCATATTACGCCCACGAGTGGTAAGGTCTAAGGCAGGCGACTGCATCTCGGAGGCTATCACCAAGATATTCTTGTACATTCCTGTCTTAATAAATTGGTCGGCTACCGATAGTGCATAGATAAAACCCGAACACTGGTTGCGAATATCCAAAGCCCCTACTGTATGAAGCCCCAATTCCTTTTGAGCCAATACACCACAGCCTGGGAAATAATAATCAGGACTAAGGGTCGCAAAGATAAGAAAATCAATATCTTCCTTATTTATCTTGGCCTTTTCCATAGCCATTTGGGCGGCACGTACCCCCATAGAGGTAGTTGTATCCTTCCCACGAGTAGCAAAATGACGCTGCTGAATCCCCGTGCGCTCCTGTATCCAAGCATCAGAAGTATCCATGAGCTTAGAAAGGTCATCATTGGTTACTATATTCTCCGGCACATAATATCCTGTACCTGTGATAATAGAATTATACATAAGCTATTATATTAAAAAGAAAGCCTTGACACGCAAGGCTTTCCAACTATAAATTGTAATTTTACTTCAATACTTCTTTCACTTTGTCAGCAGCCTCTTGGAACTGAATAGCAGAATGTACTGCAAGACCTGATTTGTCAATGAGTTCTTTGGCAATCTCAGCATTGGTTCCTTGTAGGCGTACAATAATAGGCACCTTAATATCAGCTCCCATATTCTTATAAGCATCTACAATACCCTGAGCTACACGGTCACAACGTACGATACCCCCGAAGATATTCACCAGAATAGCCTTTACATTAGGGTCTTTTAGGATTATACGGAAAGCAGTTTCCACACGCGCCGCATCGGCAGTACCTCCTACGTCCAAGAAGTTGGCAGGCTCTCCACCCGCTTGCTTGATAAGGTCCATGGTTGCCATGGCAAGTCCAGCACCATTGACCATACAGCCTACATTTCCGTCCAAATCTACATAGTTAAGACCTGCTGCCTTAGCCTCTACTTCTATAGGGCGCTCTTCACGTGTATCACGCAACTCAGCGTAATCCTTATGACGATAGAGGGCATTGTCATCAATAGTTACTTTGGCATCTACAGCAAGTATCTTGTTGTCGGAAGTCTTTAGCACAGGATTTATTTCAAAAAGGCTCGCATCGGAAGCAATATAAGCTTTGTACAAAGCTGTTACAAACTTCACCATTTCCTTAAAGGCTTCACCTTCCAATCCTAAGTTAAAAGCTACATTTCTCGCTTGGAAAGGTAGCAATCCCAATTCAGGATCTATTTCTTCGGTGAAGATAAGGTGAGGCGTCTTTTCAGCTACTGCTTCTATATCCATACCTCCTTCGGTAGAATACATAATCATATTCTTTCCTTTGGCACGATTGAGCAGTACGGACATGTAATATTCCTTAGGTTCGCTCTCACCAGGGTAGAAAACGTCCTCAGCGATAAGCACCTGATGTACTTTTTTACCCTCTTTAGGAGTCTGAGGGGTTACAAGATTCATACCAATGATCTGAGAAGAGATTTCTTTGACTTGGTCTAAGTTCTTAGCCAGCTTTACGCCACCGCCTTTACCACGTCCCCCAGCATGAATTTGTGCTTTCACTACATACCATTGGGTGCCTGTATCTTGAGTTAGTTTTTCAGCAGCTTTCACAGCCTCATCAGCTGTGGTAGCTACTACACCACGCTGTATGCGCACTCCGAACCCTGAGAGGATTTCCTTCGCTTGATATTCGTGTAAATTCATAATATAACTTTATTTCTAGTTGCAAATTTACAAAAAAATAATGACATAACCTATGTTTTTCTCTTATTTTTTTTCTACAGAATATCCCTTTGAAAAACAGCTCCTATACGGACAAAGAAAGTTGTCTTAACAAAGCAGCTACAAGAGCATATATTTGCTCATAGGAGACCAGCTCATCACTCATATAAATAAGTGCTAAGGAATAAGACTTATCTTGGGAGGATAGTAGGTGCTTTTCCTTACGATAACTCTCCCTTATCAAGCGCTTGATACGGTTTCTATCTACAGCTCTTTTAAGCTTCTTCTTAGGGACGCTTATAAGCAGTTGTGTAGGAGTAAGCGCCTTGTCCGAAGGGAGATAAATGAGCTTCAAGGGGTATTTCTTGATGCTCTTGCCCTGCTTGAAAAGTGCTTGTATGCTATGATAATTACATAATCTTTCAGCCTTTGGAAAATCGTTCATATCATAAAAGTGAAAAATAAAAAATGAAAAGTAAAGCTAAGTGAATACCTGAATCTTAGATATGTAAGTATAAAGTAAAAGGTAAAAAGTAGCAAGTACCTTTTACCTATTACCTTACTGTTTTTTTTACATTTATTAAGCGTTTTCCTCTTCTTCCTCTTCTTTACCTGTAAGGAGGCGGAAACCTTCTCCATGTATATTGACAATCTCTACATTTTCGTCTTTCTTGAGGTATTTACGAAGTTTAGCGATATACACGTCCATACTACGAGAGGTGAAGTAGTTGTCATCTTTCCAGATTTTGTTAAGAGCAAGCTCACGAGGCATTAGGTCATTCTCATGCAAGGCCAATAAGCGCAAAAGCTCATTTTCTTTAGGAGAAAGTTTTAGCGGCTCTTCGTCCTTGTAACGAAGGAAACGGAGCTTAGAGTTAAGGAAGAAATCTCCTATTTGGAACTCAAACTTCTTGCTATCAATTACTGTATCAATAGATTTTCTTTGGAGCATTGCACGGATTTTCATCAGTAGCACCTCTGAGTCAAAAGGCTTATTGAGGTAGTCATCAGCTCCTGATTTATATCCCTTAATCACGTCCTCACGCATGGTTCTTGCTGTAAGGAAGATGATAGGCACTTTTTCGTTCTTTTCGCGGATTTCTTTGGCAAGAGTAAAACCATCCTTATATGGCATCATTACATCCAAAATACACATATCATATGGATCTTTACGAAACTTGTCAAAGCCTTCCATTCCGTTCTTAGCCAAGGTAACATCAAAACCACTCATGGACAAATAGTCTTTTAGTACAGTTCCAAAATTTGGATCATCTTCTACAAGAAGAATTTTTTTATTAACTGCTTCCATTATTTCAACATTTAAATTAATACTATTTTTTTACGTTTATATATTATTATTTTTCTAACTTATTAAAAACCAAGTACTAAAAAGGTTTATCAGATGATTAGGGGCACCTTTATCACAAAAGTACTTCCCTTTCCCTTTTCACTCTCGGCATATACCTCTCCATCGTGGTATTTTACGATGCGTTTTACATAGGCCAATCCCAATCCATGTCCCTTCACATTGTGCAAATCGCCTGTATGTTCGCGATAGAATTTGTCAAAAATCTTTTTCAGTACTGCCTTGCTCATTCCTTGTCCTTTGTCCTGAATACGGATAACCAATTTGTTATGAGCCACTTCAGTATATACATCTATATCAGGAGCCTCAGGTGAGTACTTAATAGCGTTCTCTAATATATTGACAATCACATTGGTAAAGTGCATTTCGTTAGCCAGTATATCAGAGTTTTCTGCCTGTAAATGCTTCTTTATCCTACCCTTACGATCATCTATCAAAAGTTGTACATGGGCTATGGCATTCTCTATCAGTTCATGTGCATCAAGCGGTTCTTTTTCTATCTCCACTTGGTTTTTGTCCAATTTTGAGATCTGTAATACATTCTCCACATGGGCGTGCATACGTTTGTTTTCGTCGCGCAGCATCTTGAGGTAGAAGGACATCTTCTCTGGATCGCTCATCACCTGTGGGTTCTTCATCGCATCAAGAGCCAAATTGATGGTAGCAATAGGTGTCTTGAACTCATGGGTCATGTTGTTAATGAAATCGGTCTTGATCTCATTAATCTGCTTTTGAGTACGCATCTGGATAAAGGTCTTAGCAAAAGCCCAAATAATTATCGCTGTGAATATGAATACCCATACAGCCAGCATAATCACCGAAGAGAGCAGGTAGCGCTGCCTATCAGGGAAATGTACCTGTAACTCATAATGTGAATCTCCCGCCTGATTTCTCAGCAAAGCAATGGTGTATATATTCTTTGCATTGGGGTCAAACCGCGCAGAGACAACACTGGTCATTTGCTTGTCCTTGGGGAGCGACCTATCATAGATAGCAAACTCAAAATCCAAGTTTAAACCTCTGTTTCTAAGTTCTCTTTCCAAAAGAACGTCCAACTGAGGTGCTGTAATCCTATTCTCTATAGAGAGCTTGGCCGATACCTCACGGAACAGCTCCTCGAACATAGCCTTGTCAAAGGAAGTGATACGACCTGTCTTTTCCTTAATAGTAGTACTATTAAAGCGCTGTCCGTCCAATCCCTGACTGGGGCCAAAGGTTCGTGAAGTCTGTTTGCTTACATAGTTACGTATCTGAGTGGTGTCCCCCTTGGGCAAGTTGAACAACTCCGAAGGTACTGTATATCCCTCCTCCAATACTTGATGCTTGTAAGTGAATGTCTCCTTGGTATTCTTATTCTCTTGTACAAAAACCAAATCACGAATCTGTGAAGATTTCAAAGAACCTAAGCTATCTTTCCCTTTTAACTCTATAAATCGGGTAATATACTTGTTAATTTCTTTCAGTTCTACCGATTCTGCGACCGAGTTCAGTGCCTGTTGTACCGAATGTGTAAAGGCTTCTTCTTTATTATCAATAGAACTCTTTACCCAATAAAACTGAATAGATATGAGACCTATAAGCGCTATAGGCATCAAAATTAAAGCTATGATATAACTTCTCTTATTCATCAGGCAAAATTATAATTATTTTTTTGATATATTTAGTTTTTAACAATGTTTAACTTTTTGGTTAATTTTATGCGTTTTCATCTATCATTTCCATTATTTTACAATGGATTGTTTGGATTTTATCTAAATTTCTACTGAAATCGCCATTATCTACAACAAATGTTGATAATTTTATTCTATTTTCATCATTCCATTGATTTTTTATTCTTTTTTCAACAGTTTTTCTATCAATCTTATCACGGAGCATAACCCTACAAATACGTTCCTCTAAGGGAGCCGTTACGGTAATAATATAATCGCAATCCTTATAGGAACCACTCTCAAAGAGTATGGCTGACTCTTTGATGACATAGGGGCTATGCTGCTCTTCTCTCCATCTTTCAAAGTCCTGCTGTACATAAGGGTGTATCAGTTTATTCAGGGCTTGGAGCTTTTCGGGAGTGGAAAAGACAATACTTGCCACAAAAGACGTGTTGTACTTTCCCTCCACAAAGGCTTCTTCTCCCAAAAGGGCTTTTATCTCCTGCTGCAAACGGTTGTCCTGAGCAATGAGCTCTTTGGCCTTGGTATCGGCTATATAAATAGGTATGGCAAACTGTGAGGCGAAGAGATTCGCTATAGTAGTCTTGCCACTGCCTATGCCTCCTGTGAGTCCTACGGTTGTCATCATGGGTGTATTATAAGATATTCTACCTGTGTCTCCTGCTTGAGGGTAACCTCTACTGATAGGGGCTTCTTATATACCTCAAGGGGAATGGTCTGTTCCTTACGCTTGTTATAGTCCGCCACCACTACAATATCGGAGGACTTGAGGTTTCGTATGGTTTCCATATTTCCCGATAGGAGTACAGTGGTTTTCTCTGGGAGTAACTCCACTTGAGTGGTCAGTGGCTGATGAAGCAACTGTATAGGTACTTCCATGAGTTGTTCTGTAACACGAATGATCTGTAACGAATAGCTTACCTTATTGGTATTATAGTGTATCTTTAAGGTACTTTTCAGGGGAATTTCTCCTGAAAAAGAATTGGTTACATTCTTCTTACTTGTTAGCTTTAGGTAAAGTCCCGTAAGGGTGTCCAAGTCCTGTTCCAAACCACTCACCTGAACTGAATCAGGGAATACTTGATAAGTATCTATGCGATGATCTTCCTGCAAGGGAAACATGAACTGCAATCTTACAGGTACTTTCTTCTGCTGCATTTTCTGATAATGGATACTTAGGGTATCAGGCTGGATACTCAGCAGCTTTACCTCTGGGAAATACTTTTTGTTGATTTGACTGAGCATACTTGGGGTAAATATATACTTATCCTTACCTACCTTTCTAAGTTCGCTAATATTGACCGAAATAGCAGGCGTGGAGAAAGCATACTTAAATAGGGCGAACCCCTCCCCTTCCAATTCCACTTTTACAGAAAAGGGTGTCTGAGCATCAATGAACTCACGAGAGGGTATTTCCTTATAACTCAGCTTCACTGTATAGAGCTGAGTAGCTTGCTTAGATAGGTTTCCTACCAGCCATGTAAGGGCTGCCCAGCCTATACAAAAGAGCATT
>CAJZFM010000012.1 GCA_915070235.1 uncultured Capnocytophaga sp.
CCACTTTTCTCTATTCCCAATCTCTATCCCAAAACGAAGACAAAGCAAAAGAGAGAAATCTTCATCAAAAACGCTTATTATTCAAAGCAAATGATTATCTTTGCAAATAGAATAACAAGCGTTCTTTGTTAATGCAGAAACCCGCGACTAAAAGCAGTTCGCTCGTTTCCAAATCGTTACCTGTTTAGTTTATGCAATAAGGTAACTTCTTTATTCTCAATTAGATAAGTTTTGAAAATTGTCTTAACTTGTATCTAAATAATACTATTTTTAACAATTAATGCCAACAATGAATCATTAATCATTGCTGGCATTAACCATTGAGAATTAAAACTCTGGTCTTACAGCGAATCTCACTCCGAAATATGGGTTGTTCTGTCCATTTTGTGAGGAGAAAGCGTTGCGCCAGATAAAATCCACACGGATAGGGCGGAGGTTCTTAATACCAATATTTTCTATACCAAAACCATATTCCCAATATATCTTTTCAGGTGGGTTATAAGCAATATTGGAAGCACTAACGGCTCTGTTCTCTTCGCTGAGCGTACCATAGGCCATTCTGGCTAAGATAAGGCTGCGCCATTTGGTCTTTTTCAGCAGGGGAATTCGGTTGAATATCAGTCCGTTAAAATGGTGTTCCAAATACACATTCATATAAGCATCGGTAACGAAGTCGTAGTAGTTGAGTAGTTGGAAGGTTCTATTGAGCGCAAATCGGGAAGTCCCATAGGCCTGGTTGGCAGGGGTAGGGGTTAGGAAGGGTAGGGGCACAGTGCCGAATACCTTTCCGACCTCTATCATAGGGTGGAAAATTCCTATATTCCACAAGGGGATAGGGTGATGTACGAAAGCCTCCAGACGGCTATAGTCAAAGATACTGTTGCGAATGCCAGAGAAGGCTTGGGTGTATTTGATACGATAGGTAGGGAATATATTTTTCCCGAAGAACTGTTCTACTCCATAGCCATAGACATTTCGCCTGGGGGTATAGGTAAGCGAAAGGGAAGCGTAGGCATCGGAATACTGGTGGAGTACCCCACCCGAAGGTGTGCGATAACCAATAGAGAAGCGCTCAGGATCGGCCGATTTCATCTGTTGGTAACTACCTGAAAGTGTCAGGTGTAGGTTGCTCTTCATAAGTCCAAAATCTACCATGCCCAATACTCGTTTGTTACGGGTTACAAAGTAGTTTTCTCCTCTGGAGAAGAGGAAGTTAGAGGCATTCTTTAGATCCATTTCGGCCTCATTGCTCTGGAGATAGGTACCCAATTGCACATAGTCATCTTGGTATAAACCTCCTATGCTCATGCGTATCTTAGGAATGACCAAGTATTGTGCGCTGATACCTCCTTTGAATTTTTTATCCTTAATCCCATACGCTCCATAGAGATAGGTGCGGAAGCGGTCATCATTGCTCATAAAGGAGCGTGCTCCCATTCGGCGGAAGCGGTTGCCCTCTATATCATTGTTGGAGAAAGATTCCCATATGGAGCCTATCTGGAAGTAGCGCCCTACAGGGATATAGCCAGAGGAGAGGATATTTATCCCATTGGAAATCCCTTTGATACGCCTGTTATCACTGACTTTCTTAATCAGCTCTTGGGTTTCACCAAGGGAGGAATGCGTTTGAGAAAGGTTGTCCCAATAGGGTTTGTCTTGGGCAAATTGGTTGGACTTGTATTTTTCTACCTTTGTCAGGTAAAAAGCCTCCTCCTTGGGTTGGTCAAGTACAAAATCTGAATAGAGAATCCGCTTTTTTACATAAAGTCCCTTTTCTTCATCACTTTTACTCAGAGCGGTAAAGTCGCCTTCGTAATAGTCGCTCTTAGGTAAGATAAGGCTATCGTTGACGGTAAAGTTCTTTTCAATGGAGAGGTTACGGACAAAGTTCAGAGAGGCTTCCTTGATGGTGAACATCTGTATAGAGGCGATAGCATAGGTCTTGCTATCCACTGTGAAGTTCCCCTTGAAGAGCAAGTCTTGGTCTTCCTTGGGAAAGAAGTAAATGGAGTAGAACTTGCGACCGTCGCGCACTATAGAGTCATTGAGCACATAGGCATATACCCCATAACCATATTCAGACAGCGGACTTACAAAGGTCTTGTCTAAGAAATAAAATGAGTTGTCATAGATGTCAAAGTCTCGGAAGTTGCGGGTGAAGCGCTCCATACCGAAGCCTGTCTGCATCACCCCTTGGGTACGTTCGCCCTCTATATCGGTACGGGTAAGTGAATGGGTATTGTCCCCATATACCTTTGAGACTTCTTCTCTAAGGAACATAGGTAGTGAGTAGTGGTCACCTATCTCTCTGGAGGAGAGTAGCTCACGTATATTCCCATATTCTTTCTTCATGGATTTCTTGAGGAAGACCGTATCTAGGTTGTTCAGCCCCATTTCCACAGACTCATAGCGCTTGTATTCGTAGGATTTGGAAGTGGTAAGACTATTTTTGTGTTTGTTAGCCCATATTTTTTGCAGGATAGGATAGGCAGGATTCTCTTTTTTGGAAAGGAACTTAGTGGGTTTCTGTACAATGACCACTTCTTCAAGCATCTCCCCTTCAGTAAGGACGATCTTAAGGCCGGTACTTTCTCGCTTGAGTAGCGTAATTTCCTTGGTTGTGAAGCCAACGGAGGAGACTTCCAGCGTGTTGTAGTTCTTCTGTGTGTAGAGGGAAAACTTACCATTTTCGTCGCAGGCAGTACCTACTTTAGTGTTTTTGAAAAGGACACTGGCAAAGGGAACAGGCTCCCCCTGTTCGTCTACTACTTGTCCTGATACACGTGTTTGGGCGTAGCTCCAACAGCCTACAAAAAGCAGGGAGAGCATACATAGCCTTTTGAATAACTCCATCATTTAGTATATTTCTCAAGGGGCAAAGATAAACAATTTTTTGGTAAAATGCTTATTATAATGATAATTTTTCAAGAGTATTTTCTATAGGAGTGTAAGAAAAAGGCAGCATATGGGTAATTTTGCTACCATTGTAATAGGTTCTGTGCTGTAGGGTGTGCAACATTCTGCTTGTCAAGAGCCTTTTTCTGCCAAAGAGAGAGAGCAAGGTCTCCCCATAGCTTAGCATGCGTAGAGCAGTGGGGGAGAGGAGTTTCTTTTTAGGGAGTGTAGGGTGGCTCTTTCGCAAAAGTTCGAAGAACTCGGCATAACTTAGGTTCGTACCATTGAGTATAAAACCCTCATTCTCAAGGGGAGATTCCATAAGCAATTGCATAGCTCTTGCTACATCTTGAGCGGTGACAAAGCCTGTGCCACCAGAGGTTACATAAGGGCTGCGACAGAGCTGTTTTACGTTCATAGCAGGGTGCGACTCTACCCCTATGCCTATGATGACGGACGGATAGACCACCACCGCAGGGAGACCTTCCTGTACGCCACGCCAAACCTCCATCTCAGCACTATACTTGCTCAGGGCATATTCATTGTCCCAATCTCGGTTTAGCTCCTGCTCGGTCTGCTCACTGATTTCTGCCCCTTCCTTGGGAGAGAAAGTGGCAATACTACTTACATAACAGAGCTTCTTAACCCCTAAGTGTAAGGCCATATTTACTACATTGGCCGTACCTTCTATATTGGTTTTTAGTAGTAATTCTGCTTCACCAGAGGAGAAAGAAACTTTGGCTGCACAGTGATAAACATGTGTAGCTCCCCTCATAGCCTCTTCAAGGGCAGGTATGTCCAGAATATCAGCCTTGACCCACTCTATACGAGAGAGGAGGTCTCTTTCAGTAGGTTTATAGGTTTGGAAAAGGCGTTCTAAGAGGGAAGTATCCTCTCGGCGGTAGAGAGCGCGGATCGTGTGAGAGGTATGACAAAGCAGCTGGTAGAGCAGGTGAGCCCCCACAAGCCCTGTGCCTCCTGTAACGACAATCATAGCAATACGTATTTGGTAAAGATTTCTTTTTCGGAGACGCCCTCAAAAATTTCAAAAAGTAGTTTCTGAAGATCAACGATTTGCACCGTTGTAAAGACACATAGGTACTTGCCCCCGCAGAAGGTAAGAATCTCTATACCAGGTTCGGAGTAATCAAAATGGGAGGTGAGGTCTATGGCTTGTACCTTGCCGCGAAACTCTAACAACTCACAGAAGCGAAGCTCCAAGGTTTGTTCGGGCATCTCTACATAAAACCTGCGATCTCCTGGTTTTTGATAGATAGTATAATATTTTGAAGTTCCTATGATTTTCACAAGGGCAAAATTAAGGCTTTTCTGTGACATATGAAAGAGAAAGGCAAAATAAGTTATTAACAATTTTTGGTAAAAACAGTTTTTCCTTTTCTTCTATAGTGCATTACAAGCGATAATGCCTTTTGAGCAGTCGCTCAAAGCACTTACTGGGGAGTATTTTTTTTAGGAATACTGACAGGCGTTCGAGGGCTTTTCCCTTTATATAATGTACCTTGGGGTGCTCTTTTTGCAAAAGAGAGTAGATAGCTTGGGCTAAGTCCTGGGCAGGCAGGCCATTATCCACATCGGCGTTCATAAGAGGGAGAGCTTCGGCATATTGCTTGTAGGGAGATCCCTCAAGGGCAGGGGTGTGGAAGCGCCGTGAGGCTATGTCGGTAGCTACATCACCGGGGGCTAAGGTGCAGAAACAGATGCCAAACTGTTCGGTCTCCATGCGTAGGCTCTCGGAAAGTAACTGTAAGGCACCCTTGCTGGCCGAATAGCCCCCCCTAAAGGGCAATCCCATATAGGCCGCCACAGAGGTGATATTGATAACCTTACCTTTTTGCTGGGCACGCATATGTGGTAGTACCGCTTGAATGACGCGTATAGCTCCAAATACATTGGTCTGAAAAGCGTTCTCCAAGGCCTCTATTGGGGTTTCCTCTATAGCACCTGTGATACCCACTCCTGCGTTGTTGATAAGCACATCTATACGTCCTTCTTGGGTGATAATCAGCTCCACCGCTTGGGCGACGGAAGCCGTGTCCCTTACGTCCATCGTAAGTAGTGTATAACCTTCGGGCTGTGCTTGTATATGGCGGGCAGTGCCATATACCCTATAGCCTTTTTGGGATAAAAGTTCAGCCGTGGCACGACCTATGCCTGAGGTAGCACCTGTGATGAGAACCACATCTTTCATAAGGGGATATTTAAGGGCTGCAAAAATAAGGTTTAATAGGTAGATATGCAAACTTTTTTCTTTTTCTCTTTACTTTTTGAGGGAAAAGTCGTAATTTTGTAGCATCTTATAAAGATAGAAAATTGTAAAACACATGAATACACATCTCTCCGATCGTGTCAATAATATGGCACTTTCTGCTACTTTGGCTATGGCTGCCAAAGCACGCGAGCTAAAGGCACAAGGCAAGGATATTATTAGTTTAAGCTTGGGCGAACCCGATTTTGCAGTACCTGACTTTGTAAAGAAAGCAGCCATTGAGGCTATTGAGCAGAATTATAACAAATATCCTCCAGTGGACGGTTATTTGGAACTGAAAGAGGCCATCTGTGAGAAATTCAAGAAGGATAATGGGCTAACCTATACACCCTCTCAGGTGATTGTCTCCACAGGGGCTAAGCAGTGCTTTTCCAATGTGGCACTGGTGATGCTCAACCCTGGTGATGAAGTGATCCTTCCCACTCCCTATTGGGTAAGCTATTCTGATATTACTAAGATTGCAGGTGGAGTGCCAGTGGAACTGCCTACTTCGCTGGAAACGAATTTTAAGATTACTCCAGAGCAGTTAGAAAAAGCCATTACCCCACGTACCAAAATGATATGGCTAAGTAACCCTGGTAACCCCAGTGGTATGATCTATTCCAAAGAAGAATTGGAAGCGCTGGCAGAGGTCTTGAGAAGGCACCCTAATATCTTTTTCCTCGCCGATGAGATATATGAGCACATTAACTATACAGGTATGCCAACTTCCATGGCCTCTATAGAGGGAATGTATGAGCGTACCATCACTGTCAATGGACTATCAAAGGCTTTTGCGATGCCTGGTTGGCGTATGGGCTATATGGGTGCTCCTGAATGGATCACCAAGGCTTGCAGCAAAATGCAAGGACAAATCACCAGTGGAGCCAATACCATTGCACAGCGAGCAAGTATCACGGCACTAAGAGCCCCTTTGAGCCAAGTACAATATATGTTCGATGCCTATCGCAAGCGCAGAGACCTTGTGCATGAACTGCTCACCCAGATAGAAGGTTTTAAGACCAATCTCCCAGAAGGAGCATTCTACTTCTTCCCCGATGTGTCCTACTATTTTGGAAAGACGCTCCGTGGGAAAAAGATAGAAACAGCCAGCGACCTTTCCCTCTATCTCTTAGAAGAAGCCCATGTAGCGACAGTAACAGGAGAAGCTTTTGGTAATAAGAATTGTATCCGCCTTTCCTATGCCACCAGTGAGGAAGCGCTTCGTGAGGCCTTGCGCCGAATCAAGGAGGCAGTAACTTGTTAATCAATTAGATATGGCAGAAATAATACATGTTGCTCCTAAGGAGGCTTTTGCCCTTAGTCAGCAAGGGGTCTTATTGGTAGATGTACGTGAGGCCGATGAAGTGGCTCAAAAACGCTATGAGGTAGCTCACTACCTACATCTCCCTCTTTCCAAGTTGGTCGAGACATATGGTCAACTACCAGTAGGACAAAAACTTATTATAGCTTGTCTTTCGGGCGGACGCAGCCAAAAGGCTATAGCTTTTCTTCAGAGTAAAGGCTATGATGACCTACTTAATCTAGATGGAGGAATAAAAGCATGGGAAGCCGCAGGTCTCCCCGTATATAGTGCTATTTGATTACATAAGTGATTTTAGAGTATTGAGCTACTCTGAAAGCGCCTAAGGGATTTTCCTGAGGGTTGGCACGATTGACAATGTTGCCTCTTACTCGGTTAGGTATGCTAAACAGACCTGCATTGTTGGAGGTGTTGTTCGAGAGTACCCGAATATAGTTCATATAGGTTTCACTCACACGGAAGAGGGTAATTTCAACAGTATCACCTGGCTTGAATTTCTCCTCTTCCTTGTTACTACGGCTAAGGATTTTGATAGAGAAACGACCATCAGGAAAATAGCGATCATTAAACCCATAGATGCGAGTTACTCCATCGGAAGAGGCCTTAATACGTAGGACAAAATTGTTAGTTTCTCCTGCATTAGCATCAAAGCGCAGGGTGAGCATGATCTCATTACGGGTAAAGCCTCCGTCATTGCTTTGCGTGATATTATCTTCAGTCAGTTGTGGGACTTCCTTTAGGATATCCGAAGCAACATATTCTTTCCCTTGATATTGCACCATAAGCGCATACCTTCTTCCTAATGTAGGGGTGAAGTTGTCATTTTTGTAAGTGCCTGCTATATGCTCTACAAATGGGAATATATTTCCTTGGTTATCAGCCACCAATACAGTAGCTCCTGAAGCGCTTTCGGGAGCTTCTTGACTATAATAGGGTTGGGTATAGCTCAGCAGAATAGTCTGCTCCTGCCCTGTAGTGCCTTTCTCCCAATCAATATGGGCATCAATCACCAACTCTTTCTCTTGGGTGTCTAAATCCAGTTCTATTACCTTTTCACAGGCGGTGAAAAGGAAAAATACCATAATAAGGAATGATATGGAGTAAAGTAAATTTGCTTTTTTCATTGTTTCAAAAAGAAAAATTATAGGTGAGACTTGGGACAATACCAAATATAGAGAGCTTAACAGCCTCACTCTGCTGGGTTTCTCGGTTGCTTCTAAAATAAATAGAAGCGGCATTGTAGCGGTTGTATAGGTTATATATGCCGAATACCCATTCCGATTTCCATTTTCTTTCAGGGTGAGGAGTATAGGAGAGAGATACATCTAACCGGTGATATACAGGTAGGCGATAAGCATTGCGGGCACTATAATTAGAGATGGATACACCAAAATATTTGTATTTGCCTGTAGGGAAATTGGCAGGAATCCCCGATTGTAGGGTGAATACAGCACTTGCATTCCATTTCTTATTGAAAGTATAGGTGCCTGTAAGTGATAGATTATGAGGCTTGTCATAAGCAGTAGGATACCACAGGCCATTGTTGATACCTGTTTCATAATCAGTTCTTCCTGGGGTCTGTTGCTGAGATTTGGAATAGGTGTAGGAGAGCCAACCGGTGAACTTGCCTGTGTTCTTTCTCAGTAAGACTTCCCAGCCATAGGCACGCGTATGTCCTGCAAGCACTTCCCGCTCTATGGATTCGTTGGCAATAAGGTTGGCACCATCTATATAATCCAAGCGGTTTTGTACGGTCTTGTAAAAGACTTCAGTCTCTAAGCTATAGTCTCCACCCTTGAGGTTGGTAGCATAGCCCAAAGCCACTTGGTCAGAGTATTGGGGCTTGAGGTAGCGATCGCTGGGTGCCCATATATCCAAGGGGGTAGGGGAGGCAGTGTTGGAAATCAGGTGTAGGTACTGTGCCATACGAGCATAACTGGCTTTGATAGAACGATGATCATCAAAAGCATAAGCAAGACTTAGGCGTGGTTCAAGGTGTGCATATACATCTATAAGCTCACCTGCCTTGTAGCTCTTTTGTCCTATAGGGATACCGCGCTCATAGATACGTTGTAAAGGGTTGAATATCACTGCTTGGTCATCGTAATACGTGTTCATAGTGCGCTTGCCTAAGTGGTAGAAATTACTCCAACGAAGGCCATAGGAGAGTGTCAGTGGCTCGCTGAGCTTGTGTTCGGCCTCTGCATAAAGGGCTAATTCCAAGGCATGCTTGTGTGGCAAGGCTTTATAGCTAATGGTAGATTCGCCTATAGGGGTGATCTTGCCAGGGTTAAAGTCATAATAAGTACTTTGTAGTCCATAACCTACCTTAAAGCGATCGGAAAAATAGTGCTTGAAGTCATACATCAGGTTCAGATTCCTCACCCACGAATCCCACTTAAAGCCTGAAAGGGGTACATTTAGCCCATAATAATAGTCACTATAGATAAGCGATAAGTTGGAAAAAAGTTGGTCAGAGAATAGGTGATTCCACCTAAGATTCACCAGCGCATTTCCATAGCTATTACTAATGGTCTGTGATAGGTCAAAGACATCTCGGCCGAAGTAGCCTGAAAGGTAGAGGCTATTTTGGTCATCTATCTTGGTATTGAGCTTGGTATTGAGGTCGTAGAAGTAAGCAGAGTTCTTATTATCCGTTAGTTTCAAGAACAGATGTGCATAGGAAGCACGTCCGCCAATGAGAAAGGACGACTTATCTTTCACAATAGGCCCCTCGGCCAAAAGGCGAGAGGAGAGTACTCCTATCCCGCCTGTGGCATGAAATTGGGTATTATTTCCGTCTTTCTGATATACGTCCAAAACCGAGGAAATACGTCCGCCATAGCGAGCAGGCATGCCCCCCTTGTAGAGCTTCATATCACGAATAGCATCGGCATTGTAGATACTAAGGAACCCGAAGAGGTGTGAAGCGTTGAAGATAGTGGCCTGATCCAGCATGATAAGGTTCTGGTCAGCGGCACCCCCACGTACATTGAAGCCCGAAGAGGCTTCTCCTGCATTGCTTACTCCTGGGAGCTGTTGTAAGGACTTGATGATATCCACCTCACCCACCAGTACAGGCAGTTTCTTGATAGTCTGTATGGGGATACTGGCCACACTCATCTGGGGAGCGCGGATATCTACCTTTGGGGTACTATGGGCGGTGATTTCTATTCCCTCAAGGGCTATATCCTCCTCCAAGAGCTTATAGTTGCGGTGTAGGTTGCCCTTTAGCTGTAGGGTTTCTTCTATGGTCTTGAAGCCTAAATACTCCACTTGGAGGGTATACTCCCCTTGGGGTAGGGTTAGGGAGTAGAAGCCATAGGCATTGGTAGTGGCACCCATTTGGGTACCTTTTACAATAACATTCACTCCAAGTAGTTTTTCCCCGCTGGTACCATCGGTAATAGTACCACTGAGGGTATATTTGTGCTGTGCCCATAGTGGGGATAGGCAGAGCACACATAGGAGTAATAGGAGGTGTTTATTCATCAAGCAAAAGGTTGTATTTCAAGGTACAAAGATACGAAAAAGTAAAGAGAGAAGCATCAAAAGAGAAAAGTTTTTATCCTTTAATAGATTATCCTTGACTTTACTTTAAAAATATCGTACTTTTGCACAGCTAATAAGCACATTAACATATTAGTCTTATGAAATATTATTTGTATGCAGCCGCAAGTCTCGTTTTTGCCTTGATAGGCTGTAACCACAAGGAGCAGAATAGTCCAGAGGCTGCCGTAGAAGGATTTATTACAGCGGTGAATAAGAATGATTTTGCCCAAGCCAAGCTTTATGGTGATAGTACTGTCATTGCCCGAATGACCCAAATAGAAGAGATGCTGGGGGTGTATAAAGGTGAAATTCCTCAAAATCCTAAAATAGACTTTAAGGTCATAGAAGTAACCCCTACCGACCCGCAGAGTGCCATAGTAACCTATAGTATCTCCGAGACAGAGACCTATAAGCAACTCAAGGTGCGCCAAATAGCAGGACAATGGAAGGTAACACTGGACTTACAAGAGGCTGCTCCTATGCCAGAGAAGCCTTAGCGAGAGGTTTGGTAAGTACCGAAGTTAAAATTCTGATCTACCAATCGCTCACCATTCTCATTGGAGAGCACAAGGTCGCGAATACGAATAAGATGGTTGTACTTGACCGTTCCTGCGATGGTATCTCTGACCTGGCGGGTGGTGATAATCACTGTACCCCCTTGTGCTTGTATCTCGGAGGTAACCTTTGGGGTTGTTTGTGGGGGAGAGGTACAGAAGTAGGTGGCTGTAGGAGCACTATCAAAGGTACGATATAGCAGCGTATAACCATTGCCTATGTTTCCAGAGATAGAATCCACCTTGTTCCTCAGCAGGTTGGCCCTGAACTGTAGGATAAGAGCTTCATTTCCTTGAGTCTTATAGAGGAAAGTAGTGGTGGTATCTTGGGTACAAGAGTGAGCCTCTGTACCAGTGAAAGTGATACGTTCTACTGTATAATCGCCGTCATTGCAGCCTATAAGTAGCCCTAAACAGAGGGATATAAATAAGAGATAAGTGCGCATGTTTTCTTCAAAATATGCGGCAAAGGTACAAATAAATAATGATTTTTTTCTAAATGATGTGGGAATATTTTCGTGCTAATAAAAATTAATTCGTACATTTGTGCCTAAAAAATCACAGCATGAGTGGAGAAAAAAAAGTCTATTTTGACAATGCGGCCACAACTCCTATGCGGGAAGAGGTCAAGCAGGCAATGTTGGCATCGCTTGACAACTTTGGAAATCCGTCCTCTATACATAGTTTCGGCCGTGCCAGCAAGGTACTTATTGAAAAAGCACGTAAGAATATAGCTAAGGAATTGGGCGTTACAGCCTCGGAGATTATCTTTACCTCTGGCGGTACGGAGGCTATCAATATGATACTCAAGGGAGCTGTACGGGACTTGGGAATTACTCAGATTATCACTTCTGCTACAGAGCATCATGCTGTATTGCATACCCTGCAATCCATCGAGAATGAATATGGTATACAGGCTACTATGGTGAAATTGGACCCCAATGGTACCCCTGATATAGAGGACTTGAACAAGCTCCTCTCTCAGTTCCTTTCTGATGAGAAAGTGTTGGTTACCCTCATGTACGTCAATAATGAGATCGGCAATATACTCCCAGTGGCCAAGGTAGCCGAGATATGTAAGAAGCACAAGGCATATTTTCACTGTGATACGGTACAAGCGGTAGGACACTTCCCTATAGACCTCTCTTCTATTCCGATAGACTTTATTTCGGTCTCTGCTCATAAGTTCTACGGACCCAAGGGAGTAGGATTTGCTTTTATTCGCAAGGGAGTGAATGTCAAGTCATTACTCTTCGGAGGCGAACAAGAACGCGGCCGACGTGCAGGCACCGAATGCATTCATAATATAGTAGGTATGGAAGAGGCTTTCCTGCAAGCCTACCAGTATATGGACAAGGAACGCGCTTATGTGGAGGGGATTAAGAAGTATTTCATACAGCAGATAACCCAAGAGATTCCCCAAGTACATTTCAATGGATTGAGTGCTGATCTTCAGCAGAGTTCTTATACCATAGTGAATATTTCCTTTCCGATAGAGCTGAAGAAGACCGAGGTGCTGATGCTCTTTTTGGATATGCGTGGGATCGCTTGTAGTCAGGGTAGTGCATGCCAAAGTGGTAGTGCTCAGGGCTCTCATGTGCTCAGGGCGATACTCCCTGAAGAGCAGTGGCCAGAGGCACATATACGCTTTTCTTTCTCTATCTATAACACCAAGGAAGAGGTAGATTATGTCATAGAAACACTCAAAGAATTCTTAGCATGAATTTGAACAATTTATTTCGTATCGCTTGGCGGGCTATACTGCTGAACAAGACCCGTACCTTACTCACTATGTTGGGGATTATCATCGGGGTAGGTTCAGTAATTACCATGCTCGCCATAGGAGAAGGCTCAAAGAAGAGCATCAAAGAGAATATCTCCAAAATGGGCACCAACATGCTCAATATACGTCCAGGAGCGGGTATGTTTGGCGGGGTGCGCAACAATACCGATATGCAGTCGCTCAAGATGACCGACTACTTAGCCCTAAGGAATGAAGCCACACTACTTAAGTATATCACCCCTGTGGTCAGTGGTAATGGGCAGGCCATCGTAGGGGCGAATAACTGGCCGACCTCTATCTATGGAGTCAATACGGAGTATCTCCCTATCCGAGAATGGGCAGTGGAGGAAGGTGCCATGTTTGGCCAAGATGAGATAGACAATCTCTCCAAAGTGGCAGTTATAGGACGTACGATCCAGAAAAATCTCTTTCCCGAAGGTGATTCACCTATTGGGCAGACGATTCGTTTTAAGAATATTCCTTTCAAAATCATAGGGATATTGGCCGCCAAGGGCGAAAGCAACTTTGGTCAAGACCAAGACGATATCATCATCGCTCCCTATACAACGGTACAGAAGCGTGTTTTGGCTCAGACCTATTTACAGTCTATCGTTGCTTCAGTGATTACAGAAGACCAAGCTGAGAATGCTGTTAATCAGGTGAAGACCATACTGGAGCGTACCCACAACATTGCTCCAGATGAGGAAAACAACTTCAATGTGTTCTCCCAACAGGAGCTGATTTCTACTTTTTCCTCAACTTCTGAGATGCTTACCATACTCTTGGTAGCTATAGCAAGTATTTCACTGATTGTAGGAGGGATAGGAATTATGAATATCATGTATGTATCGGTCAAAGAGCGTACCAAGGAGATAGGTTTGCGCATGGCCATTGGTGCTAAGGGCAAGGATATTTTGGCGCAGTTTTTGATAGAGTCTGTACTGATCAGCATCACTGGTGGGGTAGTAGGAGTAGTGATTGGGCTTTTAGCTACCTATGTAGTGAATACCTTTATCGGCTGGCCTGTGAGTATCACTTTTTACTCTATAGTACTGTCCTTTTTGGTTTGTACCGTTACAGGGGTGTTCTTTGGTTGGTATCCAGCCCGCAAAGCCTCTGATTTGGAACCAATTACAGCACTAAGATACGAATAATAATGACTAATGACAATCCTAAATTAACAATTAACAATTGATGATTGACAATTAAAAAAATGGATTTATCAACTTATAAAAAACTATTTTCAGAAGATGATGCTGTAGGTTGGGACGCCATAGACGAACCCTTAGAGACCCTTTACCCCAATCAAGAACCTGAGCACTATGCTCCAAACCTTCCCGCTTCATTGGGAGGAGATTCTTATTTAGATGGAATAAGTATCTATCATAGTGAGTACCAAGAGCCACATTTTCATTTTGTTACCTATGGTTTTTCCGATTTGTATTATAATGAAGAAGCCGCAGGGGGCGATTATAGTGGGTTTGGTTTTGAACTTACCTTTCGCCTGAAAAAATCAGGAGATGAAAATGTAGGTTGGGCAATAAACTTTTTGCAGAACATAGCCAAATATGTCTTTACCTCAGGGAATTACTTTGAACCTTTCCATGTATTCCCTGCCAATAGTCCTATACGTTTGGGTTATGATACCTCCATTACTGCCGTGGCCTTCGTGCTTGATCCAGAATTGGGTGAGATAGATACTCCTCATGGAAAAGTACAGTTCTTACAAGCAGTAGGGATTACTACAAAGGAATTGGAAGAGCTTAGAGCAAATTTTTCTATAGAAAAAGTAGAAGAACTTATGAGGCAACTTGAAATAGGTAACCCATTGCTGATAACGGATTTAGATAGAAAGTAGTTAGGCATATGGAACTTTGAATTGACAAAAAAATGGATTTATCAACTTATTATAAGCAACACCCAGAAGAACGTTACGAACATATTCGCCATATGGGTGAGATACTTAGCCGAGTGGAGCAGACCCTTGCTAAGGCCGAAGCTGTCTTGGAGGAATGGAAAGCCTTACAGGACAATTTCAAAACCTTGGTAACCTACTATGATAGCCCCTTATGGCGGGACGATTATTTTGACAGCAATGATGGGAAAATACCCGACGAGGTACCCCAATGGGTACTGACCCAAGATGCTATCTTTGATGCTATAGGTACCGAGTTTGACTTGGCTGATGGCTATAAAGAACTTATACAAGCCATTGATGATAAAAAATGGAAAGAATAAACTTAAAAAACATATGAATAAAAAGAAATTAGGCCTACTTATTATTGCCGCTATTATGATGCAAGCCTGTGGAAACCAAACCTCTCAAAAAACAGAAGATGCCTCAGCCGAGCCTGCTGTTTCAGCTGAGCAGCCTGCGCCTATCCCTCCCCTTGATGGACAGTGGAAGGCCGACTATATCAAGGGAGTAAAACTTATAGAGAATACCCGAAGTATTTATCTGAATATTGATTTGGATAAAAAAGCTATATCAGGAAGTGACAGCTGTAACCTCATTACAGCTCCTATAGCGACCCTTACCGATAAGGAACTTTCTTTCGGAGAGATAGCCTCTACTCTTAGATATTGCCCAGAGATAGAATACCAAGAAGCTTTCCAATCTGCCTTGCGTGAAGTAGCCACCTATAAGTTAGATGGAGAACACCTACACCTATTTGACAAACAAGGAGAGAAGCTCTTAATCCTTGACAAAGGAACAAGACCATAACAACAGTCAGTGGTTGGGAACTGACCACTGACTATTTATCACTCATTACTTATGAAATACCTATTACCACTACTTTTATTCTCTTGTACTGCTACACAGCAAATAGAAGAGAAGCCAGATACACCCTTACAATTACAAGGGGAATGGAACTTACAGACATTACGAGGAGTAGCCCCTGCTACTTCTATTCACTTGCCCACGCTGGAGATAGATCTTAAGGAAAATCGTATCACAGGTAATAGTGGCTGTAATAACTATTTTGCTTCCATAGAGAGTTGCTCCCCTACAACACTTTCCTTTTCACCAATTGGAGCTACTCGCATACTTTGCTTATCGGAAAATATAGAAAGTGACTACTTTCAGGCCTTAGAAGAAGTAACCACCTATAAAATACAAGCAAATACTCTATTGTTGCTTAACAAACAAGGTGAGGAAGTTGTAAAAATGATTAAAAAACAATAAGGATTAATGCCGTCTAACGGATAACTAATAACTCATGAAAAGATTATTCTTGGCTATAGTAGCCCTTCCCTTGCCTATAATAGCGCAGGAGAAACCAACCTTTACCCAAGCGAAGATAAAGCAGGCAACTGTCTATTTCACTGGGGCGGAGCTTACCCATACCGCTTCGGCAAATATTCCCAAAGGAACGAGTGAAGTGGTAATTAAGAATGTGGCCAACACGCTTTCGGAAGAGACGATTCGTGTATTGGCGCCCTCCAACGTAACGGTACTCTCAGCACAATTTACCAACCAATATATGGAGGAATACGATGCAGAAAGATACGCTCCCACCCTCAAGCGGGTACAAGATAGCTTGACCCTCTTGGATAACCAACTTAAAAAATACCGCAACGAACGCTATTCCAAGGAGAAAACCATTAGTTTCTTGGACGGTAATAATGCTCTGCAAGGTCATCAGGACGGTCTTGCTCTTGCTGATATTCCTAAAGTTATGGACTACTATACCACCAAGCGTATAGAGCTGCTCAATAGTATAGATGAAATCAAGGCAAAGGAAGAAACGCTCTCGGCTGCCATAACTAAGCTCAATGCCAAGTTGGATACAAATGTCTCCAAACAAGAGCATCTCTCCAATGGGAAGATTATCCTCCAGCTGATGTCGCCTGTGGCACAAAAGGCTGATTTCCAAGTGAGCTATATTTCTACACAGGCTACTTGGTATCCGTCCTATGAGCTGCGTGGAGAAAAGATCACCGAGCCTATTCACCTGCTCTACAAAGGACAAATTGCCCAAAACACAGGGGTAGATTGGAAAGGGGTCAAGCTCCACCTCTCCAGCGGCAATCCCAACAAGAGCAACCAATTCCCTGTGCTAAAAACTTGGTTTGTACAGCTCACCTCCCCTCGTGACTATGAATATGTGAGAAATGCAGAAATGTTGAATGCGGCTCCCTTGGCTATTAAAAAAGAAGTAGCTAAAGATGAAAAAATCCAACTAGAAGAATCCACCATGACACGCTATACTGCCCTTTCGGAAAACCAACTCAATATTTCCTTTGATATAGATATACCCTATGATATCCTTTCCAATGGTAAGGTACATAGTATCTCCTTACAAGAATTGCAACTCAAAGCCACTTACAAGTACTATACCGCTCCACGAGTAGATAAAGATGTGTATTTGGTAGCAGCAATAGAGGATTATTCTAAGTATAACCTCCTACCAGGGGAAGCTAACATTGTATATGAGGGTTTATATGTAGGAAAAACCTATATAGACCCCAATCAAACCGCAGAAACGCTCAACATCACCATGGGTAATGACAAAAAAGTGAGTGTAAAACGAGAGAAAGTAGCCGAAAAATCCCAGACTAAGTTTATTTCAACCAACAAAGAACAGATATTTACCTATGATATCATCTTGCGTAACAACAAGAAGGAGCCTGTAACCCTTGTTCTCAAAGACCAATACCCTGTTTCTATTGAAAAGAGCATAGAGATAGAGCTCTTAGAAAGTTCCCATGCCTCTGTAGATGAGCTTAGTCATATTCTTACTTGGGAGCTTACCCTCAAACCCAACGAAACCAAGACATTCCGCCTTAGCTACAAGTTGAAATACCCTAAGGATAAGACGGTGAATTAGTCAGGGATAAAGCCTGCAAGAGCGGAGTAGGTGAAACAATTCGCCTTTATATAGATTAGTCGTCAGTGAGTATTAACCACTGACGACTAATTTTTAATATGGAGAAAACAGCCATTTTTTTCTATGTTAGTTTTCTCATTTATACGAAATAGGGTTTTTGCAATGAGAAAAGTTCATCAAGGCAAAGGTTCTAATCCTAACTCTATTAAGAACTGATTGTGCTTCTCAGTAGCTTCTTTTATACGACTATCAATAGCCTTGAGTTGCTGAGTAACAGCTTTTAAATCTATCAAAGGTTCTTCTTCTACAGTACTGATATAGCGTGAAATATTAAGATTATACCCATTACTCTCTATTTCTTTTAACGAAACAATACGCGAATAACGCGCTTCTTCTTTGCGCTGTTGATAAGTTTCTATAATCTTATCAATATCTTG
>CAJZFM010000013.1 GCA_915070235.1 uncultured Capnocytophaga sp.
TTCGTTGAAAAAGATAAAAATTGTCTATCAATCTGGAAAATGTCCTTTCTATAACTCCTTGAGAATCATAAACTATCTCATTCCCCCTTTGGAGGGGGTAGGGGGGGAGGTTTTGAATATCAATAAGTTACAGAACTTGCGAAAATTAAATTAATGATCAATGATTAATGACCACTGAAATACATGCACAAAGATAGTAAAAAAAATGGAACTGACAATAAAAAAAACGCCTTTTTTTATTCAGTACTTTCTAAGGGGATATTTTCTACAAGTTTGGCAAAGGCTTCAGGTAGGGGAGCGGTAAGGCTAAGGGGTTCTTTTTTGACAGGGTGAAGTAGTGTAAGAGCATGTGCATGCAGGCTGATACTTCCGTCGGGATTGCTTCGCTTAGCTCCATACTTGAGATCTCCCTTAAGAGGACAGCCTAAAGCGGCAAACTGAGCGCGTATCTGGTGATGACGACCTGTGAGCAAATTAATTTCCACTAACAAATAATGAGTAAGAGTAGCCAAAACCTTATAAGTAAGTACCGCTTTCTGGGACTGAGGCTTTTCTGTTTGATAAGCATAGGACTTATTCTGAGAGGTATTGCGTACCAAAAAGTGTGTAAGAGTACCCTCGGTAGGGATAGGCTTTTTCTCTATCAAAGCCCAATACTGCTTACAAACCTCCTCTTTGGTAGCGAAAGCCGCATTGAGACGAGGAAGTGCTTTGGAAGTCTTAGCAAACAGCACCAGGCCAGTGGTAGGTCTGTCCAATCGATGAACGACGCCAAGATAAGCCTCTCCAGCTTTGTGGTATTTCTCCACTAGATAAGTCTTGACAATCTCACTTAAGGGGATATCGCCCGTTTTATCTCCTTGGACGATATCCCCTGCTCTTTTGTTAATGGCTATCAAGTGGTTATCTTCGTAAAGCACTTGTAGGTTCTGGGTGGTTGTCTTCATTCCCTTAGTACTGTTCGCTCTGGTTAGGAAACGTTTGTGCCTTTACATCAGTAATATATTGGCTCACCGCACCTGTCATTAGCTCGTGTAGGTTGAGGTATTGGCGTACAAACTTAGGCTTGTAATCCACAAACATACCGAAGAAGTCCTGAGATACAAGTACTTGTCCATCTACCTCGTGGCCAGCTCCAATTCCGATGGTAGGCACTGAAAGGCTTTGGGTAACCTCTTTGGCTAAAGCAGCAGGGATTTTTTCCAAGACAATGGCAGAGCAGCCCAATTCTTGTAAGTAATGGGCATCTTCCTTGAGTTTTTGAGCTTCAGCCTGTTCTTTGGCACGAAGTCCATACCCCCCGAACTTATTGATAGACTGAGGTGTAAGTCCTAAGTGGCCTATCACAGGGATACCAGCATCCAAGATACGGCGAATACCCTCACCGATTTCTCGTCCGCCCTCCAATTTTACGGCTTGTGCACCACTTTCTTTCATCATACGGATGGCAGAGTCCAAAGCACGCTGTGGGTCGGACTGGTAGGTGCCAAAAGGTAAATCGGCTACTACCAAGGCACGAGCGCAAGCACGTACTACGGCTGAAGCGTGGTAGATCATAGCATCAAGCGTCATAGGAAGGGTAGTCTCGTACCCGGCCATTACATTGGCCGCAGAATCACCTACTAAGATGATATCAATTCCAGCTCCGTCAATAATCTTGGCCATGGTATAATCATAGGCGGTAAGCATGGTGATTTTTTCACCTTTGGCTTTCATAGCATGTAGCGTTTGTACGGTTACACGCTTGGTTTCTTTTTTTGAAACAGACATTTATTCAGTTTTGAGTTGTTAGTTTTGAGATTCCCTTAGCAATAGGGAAAAAAGAAAAAGCTGCCAGAGCGCTGACAGCTTTAGAGCCGGTAGAGGGATTCGAACCCACGACCCCGAGATTACAAATCACGTGCTCTGGCCAACTGAGCTATACCGGCGATTTTGCGGGTGCAAAGTTACAACTTTTTTCTGAACCAGCAAAGGGATTTTTTGTTTTTATTCGTCAAATTGTGCTATCCTACAGCCTTTGCCATTGGCTAAGTCTTCTATAAAGGAAAGGGTCTCAATGCCTTGTCCTGCATATATCTTATGTAGTTCAGTGAGAATACGCTCGGCTACAGTGTGAGACTCAGCAAGAGCAAAGACAGATGGCCCAGATCCTGAAATTCCAAAGGCAATCCCCCCTACAGAGAGAGTAGCTTCCTTCATCTCATCAAAATAAGGAATGAGTATCTTACGAGAAGGTTCTACCAAGAAGTCTTTGGTAGCTTTTCTAAGCAGGTCGTAATTCTCTTGGTATAAACCACTTACAAAAGCACCCATGGCGGATACCTGCTTGGAAACAATATCCAAGGACACATGTCGGGAAACAATGCTACGAGCCGAAGCGGTATTGACTTCTATATTAGGAAAGAAGGACACCGCATGCAGCCCCTTAGGTAGCGGCAAGCGTATGGGTTTGTTTTGATACAAAAGCACAATACCTCCAAGAATAGCAGGAGAGACATTGTCATAATGAGCAGACCCACAGGCTGCGCGTTCGCCTTCGGCAGCAAAGGGCAAGAGTTCCTCCAAAGAAAAAGGATTGCCCATAAGGGTATTGTAAGCGAAAGCAGCTGCTGCACTGCTGGCACTGCTAGAACCCAAACCACTACCAGAGGCAAAACCCTTGCGGATACGAACATCTACATACAAAGGGTTTTCCAATTGTGCTTGCATGGCCGCGATGACCACAGTACAAGAGTTCTTCTCCACAGCATAGGGTAGGGGAGTAGCACTTTCAATAAAGGTGATTTTGTTCTGCTGGGTACCATTGGGAGTAACCTCCACCCTGTCTCCTACTGTGGAGAGTGAGATACCTAAAACATCAAAGCCTACATTGACATTGGCAATGGTAGCAGGGGCGAAACCACAGACGGTTTCTTGTATAGGGTTTGCTTTTCTAAGCGACTGATTCATAGTAGTTTGAATTATTTTTGTTTGTTAGCCACATACATCACATCGGAGAGGACGCCACTGGCCGTTACCTTAGCACCTGCTCCAGCTCCCTTAATAACAAGGGGCTCTGTTGGGTACATATCGGTATAAAAGGCTACGATATTATCCTTCCCGTCCAATTGGTAGAAAGGAGAAGTAGCGGGTATCTGTTGTAGGGAGACTTTGATATCCCCCTCTAAGAGTTGTGCCACTACATTGAGCTTAGCTCCTTTGCTTTGTGCGCTGTGGTATAGATCTTGGAAGAAAGCCTCATTCTTTTCCAATACCTCATAGAAAGCCTCTACAGAAGGGGTTTCCAAGGATTTTTCAGGGAGGAAGCTCTCAAAGACCACTTCGCTCATTTCCTTGCGATAACCCGCCTCTCGGGAGAGGATTAGAATCTTACGAATAACATCTAAACCACTGAGGTCTATACGCGGATCAGGTTCGGTATAACCTTCTTTTTGTGCCTGTTTTACAATCTCCACAAAAGGTGTAGTAGCGTTGTAATGGTTGAAGATAAAGTTGAGACTTCCAGAGACTACAGCATCAATACGGCGAACGGTGTCCCCACTGAGCAATAGATTCTGTAAGGTCTTGATGATAGGTAAGGCTGCCCCAACAGAGGTTTCGTATTGGAAATCACAGTTTTGGTTTTTGACCAATTCCATAAGTGCTGTGTATTGTTCCAAAGGGGCACTTCCCGCAATCTTGTTGCAGGTAACCACCGAGATAGACTTACGAATGAGTTGGGGGTAAAGGGCAGCTATCTCAGCCGAAGCAGTATTATCTACCACAATACTGTTACGCCTATTGGTAGCTATAATCAGTTCAGCCAGAGCGGTAGGCGTGTCGTAGGAGATAGCTTTTCCAACGGAAAGTGCCCCCAATGCTTCTTGGAGTAATCCCTCGTCGGAAAATACATATTGGTGGGAGTTGGCAACCATCACCACACGAAGATCCACTTTCTGGTGCTTGCGGAAATATTCTTGTTGCTTATAGACAATATCAATAAACTGACCACCCACATTGCCAGCCCCGATAATAAAGAGATGTACTCGCTTGATCACCTCTTGGAAGAGGCGCTCGTGTACCACATTGACCGCCTTGTGTTCGTCACGGGCATCGATCACTACAGAGATATTGCGTTCGGAAGCTCCCTGAGCAATAGCCTGAATATTAACCCCATTGGCACCTAAGGCGCTAAATACCTTACCACTAAGCCCTGTTTGGTGATTCATATTATCCCCAATAAGGGCTAAAATTACGTGGTTATCGGTACGTTCTATCGGATTGATGAGGGAGCCTATTTCTTGGGCAAATTCATGCTCCAAGGCCTCTTTGGCACTCTTGGCGTCACTGGTTTTGATCCCGAAACAGATACTCTGTTCAGAACAACTTTGGGTGATAAGAATTACATTCACATCGGCCTGTTCGAGAGCTTGGAAAACACGGCGGGCACTTCCCTTGGTACCTGCTAGCCCGATTCCTGAAATGGTAATCATACTGATGTCACTCAGGGTAGAGACGCCTAACACTTTATCGGTATGTCCTTGGGTAGCCACATGTATACGAGTACCCTTTTCTTCGGGAGCTAAAGTATTGAGCAGAAGCACAGGAATCTTCTTTTCCATAGCGGGACGAATAGCAGGAGGGTAGATCACCTTGGCTCCGAAATAGGCCATCTCAAAAGCCTCTTCGTAGCTCATTTGGGAGATCACCTTGGTATTCTTAACCAACTTAGGGTTAGCATTTTGCATACCATTGACATCGCTCCATAGTTCTACCTGCTTAGCCCCTAAGCAATAGCCATAGATAGAGGCTGTATAGTCCGAACCACCCCGACCGAGTACGACCAATTCCCCCGCAGGGTTAGCGGCGATATAGCCAGGGGCGATGTAAGAGGCAGTAGTATCAATCTGCTGCATGCGCTGCTCTGTTTGGGAGAAATCCACTACTGCATTGAGAGGGTCGCCATCGGCTACAATATATTTTTCTGAAGGCAAGTAGCCAACATGTACGCCCTCTTGGTTGAGGTATTCGCAGATAATAAAAGCAGAGAGTAGTTCGCCCTGAGCCATAATACGTGCCTTGGTACGCTCGGAGAGTTCCCCCAAGGTAGAGATACTATTACACAGATTTTCAAGGGAGAGTACCGTTTTCCCGATATGTACTAATGCGTTGGTTTGTTTGTTGATATGCAAGAGAGATTTGGCCATAGAGATATGCCTTTCCTTAAGCGCTTCAAGAATAGGTTGGTGTGTGTTTTTTAAGGCATTTTCTCCTAAGGATTGTAGGGTATTGGTAACTCCAGAAAAGGCAGAGACCACCATGATAAAGGGTTCTGTTTGCTTTTTTACAATCTGCACCACACGTTGCAAATTCTCTACTGAGCCCACTGAAGAGCCTCCAAACTTAATTAGTAACATATATATTGTGTAATTTTTTTATTGATTTGTTGCTTTTTTCTTTACAAAATGAGTGAAATCACTCCAGTCTTCAACTTTAAAAGCCTTAATATCTCTTACAGAATTAGCAAACCATTCTATAGAAGCAAGAGCATCAATAGCTTCTACTAAATTGGCCATATTAGTATTTTGACTTAGATATACACTTCCTTGTGTTCTAAAAAAATTATATTCTTGTAGAACATTTGAAATCTCATAATAAGCATTATTATATGGTTTGCCATAATACTCTTCTAAGTCAGCTACAGTCATATCGAAAGCTATTGCATACATAATATCTGATATTAGATAGACTTAAAAAATTCTTTTTCTCCAAAGAAAATGCGACCTAAATCATCTTTGATAGCTATTTCTGTTCCTATAAAAGGATTTTGTCGGATCTTGATAATCTTCCCTTTGATCCATTCTTTGAGCAATGTTAGATTAGGTGACACTTCCACAATGTCTCCTACCTTAAAAGTTTCTTTGGTATTTTCTTTTTTCATAAGAAACAATAATTGAGGGCAAAGATACAACTTTTTACTGACAAATGTCAAGTGATTAATGACAAATTTTTAAAGAGAAAAATAATAACTTAGTAATTGAACTTACATTTACTACTAATATCAGTTTGAAAGAATAACAATTAATTTTGTATATTTGTGGCTAAAATAAGAACAATTTTTTGTTATGTATAAAATAGCTACTTGGAATGTAGAACGCCCTAAAAAAGGAACTGAGAAAACAGCTCTTGTTATGGAGAAAATCAAAGAGATTAATGCAGATATTTTAGTCCTTACTGAAAGCGCTATCAGTATGTCTTTGGCTGAACTATATCCTTTTTCTGTACATTCATTAGCCTATGAAAGGACTCCAGAAGAACACTGGGTTTCTATTTTTTCTAAATGGAAAATTACGAAACAAATAGAAACTTTTGACAATTTTCGGACAGCATGTGCTGTTGTAGAGACTCCTTTTGGAAAAGTAATAGTATTTGGAACTATTATTCCCTATCATCAAGCAGGAGTATCGGGCGTAAGATATGGGTGCTTGGGCTACAAACAATGGGAATATCATGAAAAAGATTTACATCAACAAGCTAAAGAATGGGGGCGTATTCTTGAGCAAGAAGGCTTGCCTATACTTGTAATGGGAGATTTCAATCAAAGTAGATATAATAATCAAGGATATGGTACTGAAAAAGTAAGACAGATACTTTCTGACTACCTTAGCCAATTGGATTTGACTTGTATAACAGAGTGTGATCTTTCTTCTTTCTTACATATTGACCCTATCAAACATAAGGTGAGAAATAATATTGATCATATTTGCATTTCCAATACTTTTATAAGGAAGGTAAAAGGATATCAGGTAGGTGCTTGGGATCACTTCACTGAACAAGGTAAGTATATGTCCGATCATAATGGAGTCTTTGTTAGTTTTGAAATGTGAGATAAAAGTCATAAACATCCTGATAACTAAGTTGTTATAAAAGAAAAAATAGGAGTGATTGCTTCCTGTTTTTTTGTTTAGCAAAAGCGATAAACAATTGATATACTGTATATTACCTATCCTTATTCCAATCCCTATTGGGGTATTTAATCCATTCTCTTTCGCTCATGTAGGGAGGAATTTTTCACTCTTACAAATCAAACACAGAGCTACGCTTTCTTCTGATCAGGTCTTTGATCTTGAGGGCGAAGGCGAAGGCGAAGTAAAGCCCAAAGCCTGCTCCAAAGATAAAACTGATATAGATAAAGAACAGGCGGACATACTTCACCCGTAGGCCAAGGCGTTCGGCCAAGCGGGTGGAGACATTGAAACCATTGCGTTCAAAGAAAATACGTATAGAGGTAAAGGTTGTGTTCATAGGTTACTTTTTTAGGAGGGCTTGGCCTACTTGGCAGGCCATACAAGCGTGTTTGTTGCAATATTTCTTATATAGCTGGAGAATGGCTTGGCTTTCCAAGGCATTGGTGTTGGGCAAAAGGAGCTTTTCCCAACGCTCCAATATGCTATTGTGTTCAGGGGGCGTGGCACGCATCTTGGCCTTACAGTAGGCTAAGGTGTCTTTGCTGTGGGAGCGAGCAAAAGCATATTGCATAGGCACGATGGTGTTGATCCACAAGTTGGCTATCTGTGCAGGAGTGATGCGCTTGCTACTTTCCTTACTCTCCTTGCCAAAAGAAAAATGGTTTTTCCAATAGGGGGATGGGGTAATCTTAGCGAACAGGTCAAGGGCTTGTTCATAGGAATCCAACGACATACATCGGTCAAAGAGAGAAAGTTCTTCATGATATAGTGCCGCTATCTGAGCTAAGCGAATGGTAGGGAAGTTGGGTGGCCGTAGTTTGGCAAACTGTACCTTGAATAAGGCAGGAGGCAATGTATACTTATGCACTAAATACTGGTATTCCTGTTGCAAGGAGCGGTAGTAAGGGCAATTGATGTCGGTTGCTTCCAAAAGGCGTAACTGCCCCATAAGGAGCGCTTCCAGCTGGGTGAGGTCGTGCATCTGCTTGCGGATTACAGAAAAGGGGAATTGCTTGCCTGCTTCCCAGAAAGCTTCTCCGTTGATATTGCCTCCGAAGCTACTGAGTAGCCGTAGGAAAAAGACCGCTTCCCAATCTTGTTGAGTCTGTTGTAAGAGTTCTAAAATAGGGGAGGCTTTCTCCTTGAGTCGTTCTGTATATAGATGATCTAACCAATTGGTAATAAGATGATTGGATAGCTGGTTAATCTCCTTTTCGCAAGGTATAAAGGAAGCCTGAGACTGCTGCAAGTGGGTATATTTCTCTACCAAATCAGAAGGAATAATTGTTCTGAGTTCTAAGGTAGGAATGATATTCTGCTGAAAGTCAAATACCTCAATGTCGTGTTCCCAGACCACATGGAGAATTACATTCCCATAGGCAGGATCCTCTTCGTGATGATGCGCATACCACTGAGAAGAAGCTGTATGTAGTTCCACATTGCCTGCCCACTGGAGCGTACCTATACGCAGGCGGGCATTGAAAAAGTCAGGGCCTCCATAGGGGTTGGTCTCTCCATAGGAGAGAATATCCAGCCGTTCCCCATTGGAAAGAGAGAGGGGAGCGGTAGGCAGCAGGTGCTGGCCCCAAAGGTATTGTAGAAAATCCTCACGTATCATTTGGAAAGGGCTTCGGTTAGGATAGCAACCAGCTCACTATCGGAGCTATAGGGAACAAATTCACTATTATTGATATAAGATATTTTTCCAGTCTCTTCGGAGACTACCAAGGCTAAGGCATCGGTTTTTTCGGTGATAGAGACTGCCGCACGGTGTCTGAGGCCATATTCCTTAGGAATCACACTCTGGCCTACTACAGGTAGAATCACGCGAGTAGCCACAATAAAACCGTTTTGTACCACAATAGCCCCATCATGCAAGGGACTGTTTTTATAGAAAATACTCTCTAAAATAGGTTGGTTTAGCTCAATATTCATCTTGTCGCCTGTGGCACGAACAAACTCTAAAGACTGGTTGCGCTCCAAGATAATGAGCGCTCCTGTACGTTCGTCTCCCATCTTACGGCAGGCGGAAACAAGCGTCTCGCACATGTGAGCTATGGCCGTATCCTCTGAAGTTTTCTTTAGGGAAAGCTTCTTGAGGAGGTTTTTGCTGTTGAGGACATTGGTAGAGCCGAGTACCAAGAGGAACTTGCGGATCTCCTGCTGGAAAACGACAATCAGGGCAAAGAAGCCTACATTGATAAACTGGCCTAAGATACTGCTGACCAGCTCCATCTTGACAATCACGGTGAGTTTCCAAATGACAAAGATGATCACAATACCCAAAAAGATACTAATGGCCACCGTACCCTTCAGTAGGCGATAGATGTAATACAACATCAAGCCTACTAAGACGATGTCCAAGAAATCTACGAATTTGAAGTTTAGAAAGTCAAACACTTTTATTAATGATTAATGACTAATGATTAATGGCTAATCATTATTCTTGTGATAGGGCCATCGGTTTGCTGATGCAACCATGTATAATAAATATCTACAAACTGTTGGAAGGTCATCTCTCCAGAGAAAACCCAAACATAAAAGACATTCTTATACACGCCAAACTTATCCCATGGTGTTTTTTCTCCTTTGTTTTCTTTCAGACGAAAGCCGTCAGGATATACATATATAGGTGTATTTCCATATTCGGACATCTTCTGCGGGTCATAGGGAAGGAGGGTCAGGTTGGTTACGTCCATAAAACCTAAACGCTTATGGGGTATATCAGCTAAAGAAATATAAAGATGTGCATCCGGGTTGCTATGAGGGTTACGAGGATTTGTCCGCTTCTCTTGGAGCTTGATAAAAAGCGGAGCCACCTTATGGAGCTTATTTCGCTTATCAACATGGAGCACCCAGTTGGTGGAGCTAATCAGGCCATTGGCATTGAGCTTAGCCTCTCCTGTTGATTCCTCATAGGAGATATACACCTGAGAGTAATCCTCCACAGAGGTAATCTTAGTATCCTGTACCTGTGGAAGTTGCATTTGTTTTTTCTGACACCCTAAGAGTAATAGGGTAGCTAAGATAATTATAAACCGATTCATAGGTGTTATTTTTTCTTTACTTTTTCTACCAATTCCAACTGAGAGAGGGCAGTGAGGGTCGTAAAGATTCCATAATTAATCAGTGCCTTGTCTTTCTCAATCTTATCAATTACCCCAACGGATTTGCTATCCTTAATACGTACGCGATCACCCTCTTTTAAGGCCTGTAATTGAGCTATTTTCTCCTGTTTTTGAGAGTGTTCGCGTGCTTTCTTCTCTATTTTCTTCTGCTGGCGAACGGCTTCTATTTCCTTGTGTAACTGTTCTTGGGCAAGTTTCTTTTGAGCTTCTTCGGCTTCTTTTTCCTTTTTGCTCTTGGCTTTTCGTTTGCTATTTTCCGTCTCCACTATCTTGAGAAATTCAGAGATAAGAGGGCGTCGCTTCTTGTCTTCAAAATAGCGTTCGGCAATCTCGTTGATCTTGCTGCCGAGATAGATAAACTTCTGATTTTGGTCGTAAAGCTCCTGATAGGAAGAGAGTTTGCTTTGTATCTTATTATTGAGTGTTTCCAAGCGCTTAGCCTCCTCGCGGGTTTTCTCCTCTTCTTCCTTAAGCGAGGAAGTCGTTTTCTCCATTTGCGAACGCTCCTTTTGTAGCTTGGCAATAGTAGCATCAAAACGGACTTTGCCTTTTTCTATACGCTTTTTAGCCCTATTAATCAGGCTATAAGGAATGCCGTTTTTCTGAGCTACCTCAAAGGTAAAGGAGCTACCTGCTTCCCCCACAATAAGTTTGTAGATAGGCTCTAGGGTCTTATCATTGAAAAGCATATTGGCATTGGTAGCGTAAGGGAGTTCGTTAGCCAATATTTTCAAGTTGGCATAGTGAGTCGTAATCACCCCGAAAGCCTTTCGGTGGTAGAACTCTTCTAAGAATATTTCAGCTAAAGCCCCTCCGAGTTCTGGGTCACTTCCTGTTCCAAACTCATCAATAAGGAAAAGGGTCGTCTCATTGCATTTTCTGAGGAAATAATTCATATTTTTGAGACGATAGCTATAGGTACTTAGGTGGTTTTCAATAGATTGGTTATCACCAATATCGGTTAGGATATGGGAGAAAATAGGCAACTTGCTCAAGCGATGGACAGGTAGGAGTAAGCCTGTTTGGAACATCAGTTGCAGTAGCCCAATAGTCTTGAGGGTAATACTCTTTCCCCCTGCATTAGGGCCTGAAATTACAATAATACGTTGCTGGTCATCTAAGCGAATGGTTTGCGGGAAAGTTTGCTTGCCTTTCTTAGCATTGCTTAGATAAAGCAAGGGGTGATAAGCCTCCCGAAGCTCCAGCACTCGCTCTTGGGTTAGTTCAGGCAAGAGAGAATGGGTCTCTTTGGCAAAGTAAGCCTTGGCCGCAATTACATCTATCCCCACTAAGTAATCCTGCTCTTGGGAGAGTAGCTCGGCAAAAGGGCGTAAAGTATTGGTAAGTCTCAATAAGATACGCCTTATCTCCTCCCTTTCCTCATGCAGCAGGTGAGAGAGTTCGCGCGAATATTGTTCGGTAACCAAAGGCTCTATATAGATGATGCTTCCTGTCTTGGAACTTCCCAGAACAGTACCGCGTACCTTGCGCTTATAGGCCGCTTTGACAGCTAGCACACGCCTATTCTCCACTACCGTCTCACGAATATCGTCCAAGTAGTCCAAGGCATTGTACTCGGAGAGGGCACGGGAGAAACTTTGGTTGATTTTCCCCTTGAGCGTTCCTATCTCGGCACGTACTTGGTAGAGCTTTTCAGAGGCATCGGACTTGATTTCGCCAAACTTATCCAAGACACTATCAATAGCCCTGATGATCTCTTCCGTATAGGGAATATCTTTGGAAAGTGTAGCTAAAGTAGGGTAGTAGTCCAAAAACTTCTTGAAAAACAACAGATGAGCATTGACAGTCAGGCTCAAAGCACGTATTTTGGCAAACGAATGCGGTTCTAACAAACTATTTTCTATCCCTAAGAAGCGAATTTCATGGTCAATCTCCTCAAAGTTATGAGAAGGGATATAGTTTTGTGTCTCCAAGGAGGTTAGGTACTCATTGGTTTGGTGTAGGAGTGTAGTGATCACCTCCCTATTAATCAAAGGCTTTAGCGCAAGCACCCTTTCTTTTCCTTTGGGAGTGAGGGTGTGCGCGGCCACTAAAGCTAAAAGGGTGGGAAATTCTAAGTCCTCCAGCGTTTTTTTCATAATGATTAATATCTTAATAGACAAGTTCGCTTACTTTTCTACCTTTATAGCTCCCTTTTTCAATCTGCCAACATACCATATAAGGGCGATCGGCATAATTATTATTCGCAACTATATAGAGAATATCGCTTTCCTTGTCATAATAGACGGAATTATGGTCTGTAAGGAAAGTAGGTTCATACAAATCGCTATAAGCATCTTTGGGAAGAGATACTTGTTTTCCGTGAATGTTTATTACAATACTCCTATATTCTGTAGTTGGCATTTTACCATCATTACCATAGAGAAGCGCAGGATCATCTATTACTTCTATTCCAGTGGAAGAATCCTTGAAATATTTAAATGAATGTTTGCTCTTGTCAAACTTTCCAAGAGTAAGGGTCACTTTAATATCTTTTCCTTCAAAGACAATAGTATTTTCTTTGGCAATACCTTTGGCTATTTGAGGAAATTTGTGTATCCACTTGACTCTATCATTATAAATATACCCTTCCTCATCGGTATAAATCCAATTGCCATCGGTTGCCTTATCGTAATTATATACAAAGACAATGGTCTTGTTATTGAGTTTCTTGAGTACCTCACTTTGGGCACTTTTTCCTTCTCGTACATTTACATAACCATCTTTGTCATTGATTACCGCAAAGGCTTCTTCCTGAGCTTGAACAAAAGCAAACTGACAGAATAGAAAAAAGGGGACTACTAACTTTCTCATAATTAGGCAAATTTTCTTAGTTAAGACTATAAGAGGTTCCTTCCTTGCCGTCCTTGAGCTGGATACCGAGTGCTAAGAGTTCATCGCGAATCTTGTCGGAAAGAGCAAAATCCTTGTTAGCACGGGCTTCCATACGCATATTGATAAGTAATTGGAGTACTCCGTCGAGCTTATCATTATTTCCTGCGGATTGCTCTTCACTTCTTAGCCCCAGTACATCAAAAACAAAAGCATTCATGAGGGTTTGTAGCTCTTTAAGTTCGCTGATAGCGATTTTTTCTTCCCCGCTTTTCACTTGGAAGATCCACTTGACGGCCTCAAAGAGGTGCGCAATGAGGATAGGGGAGTTGAAATCGTCCAAAAGGGCATCATAACATTTTTGTTTCCACTCAGCTATAGGTAGGGAAGTAGGATGTTCAAGGTCTGTGGTAAGCTCATTGACTGTTTTTACCGCTTCCATAAGGCGCGCAAAGCCCTTTTCAGCAGCAAGCATCGCCTCGTTAGAGATATCCAATACACTGCGGTAGTGCGCTTGCATAAAGCAGAAGCGAATCACTGTGGGAGCGAAAGGTTTCTCAAAGAAAGTATTATCGCCTGAAACCAGCTGCATAGGCAGAATGTAGTTACCTGTGGATTTGCTCATACGCTGTCCGTTCATGGTGAGCATATTGGCATGCATCCAGTAGCGTACAGGGCTTTCTCCATGTCCTGCCTTGCCTTGGGCAATCTCACACTCATGGTGAGGGAACTTAAGATCCATACCCCCTCCGTGTATATCAAACTGATTGCCAAGATACTTGGTACTCATCACGGTACACTCCAAGTGCCAACCAGGGAAGCCATCACCCCATGGGGAAGCCCAGCGCATGATATGTGCAGGGGAGGCTTTTTTCCATAGGGCAAAGTCCTGAGGGTTACGCTTTTCCCCTTGTCCGTCCAAATCACGAGTGTTGGCAAAAAGCTCTTCTATATTGCGACGAGAGAGTTCCCCGTAATTCAGACCGCGCTTGTTATACTCTATGACATCAAAATACACTGAACCGTTGCTCTCATAGGCAAAACCATCCTTTAAGAGCTTTTCGGTCAGTTGTATTTGTTCCAAGATGTGTCCTGTAGCGGTAGGCTCAATAGTAGGGGGGAGGAGGTTAAATAGCTCCAATACCTTATGGAAATCCACAGTGTATTTCTGTACAATCTCCATAGGTTCGAGTTTTTCAAGACGGGATTGCTTTACGAAGCGGTCGTTATTCACGTCGCCATCGTCGGTGAGGTGACCCGCATCGGTAATGTTGCGCACATAGCGCACCTTGTAGCCTAAGAACTTGAGGGAACGATAAATAAAGTCAAATGACATAAAAGTACGTACATTGCCCAAGTGTACATTGCTATACACTGTAGGGCCACATACATACATACCTACATTATTCTCATGTAGGGGGGTGAATAGTTCTTTTTCTCCTGTGAGGGAATTAAATATTTTTAGTTGGTGTGTCATGATTATATTTTTTTATTCTTCAGTTGCGAGTCCTAATTCACGAGCGGCAATCTCACGCATTTCCACTTTACGGATTTTTCCAGAGATGGTCATAGGGAATTCGCTGACAAATTTCCAGTATTTAGGTATTTTATAATGAGCAATTCTTTCCTTACAGAAGTCACGAAGTTCTTCTTCGGTGAGGGTAACACCTTCATTGGGCTTGATCCACGCCATGATTTCCTCGCCATATTTCTCACTGGGTACCCCTATCACTTGGGCATCCATTACTCCCTTGTAGGTATAGAGGAAGTCCTCAATTTCCTTAGGAGAGATATTTTCTCCTCCGCGAATAATGAGGTCTTTGATACGGCCAGAGATGTGCAAGTAACCATCTTCATCCATCATGGCTAAGTCGCCTGAGTGCATCCAACGTTGCTCATCAATCACTTGGCGGGTAGCCTCAGGGCTATTCCAATACTTAAGCATTACCGAATAGCCACGGGTACAAAGTTCTCCACTTTCGCCACGCTTGAGAATGGCTTGGGTTTTAGGATCTATAATCTTGATTTCCAAATGATCATGTATGGTACCTACTGAGTAGATTTGCTTTTCAAAAGGAACTCCTATCCTTGTCTGGGTAGAAACAGGAGAGGTCTCGGTCATACCATAGCAGATAGTAATCTCGTGCATGTTCATCTGTTCTTTGACTTTCTTCATGATTTCGGGCGGACACAAAGAACCGGCCATAACGCCTGTACGCAGAGAGGAAAGGTCGTAGGTCTTTTGCTCCATCTCGTGCAATTCAGCAATAAACATGGTAGGCACCCCATAGAGAGAAGTACAGCGTTCCTTCTCTATAGTCTCCAAGGTCTTGACAGGGTCAAAGCTATCGTTAGGCACCACCATAGTTGCCCCATGAACAGTACAAGCCAAGTTACCGATGACCATACCAAAACAGTGGTAGAAAGGTACAGGGATACACACTCTATCCAAGTGGGTATAGTTCATTCTTAAACCAATGAAGTAGGCATTGTTCAATATATTATGGTGTGAGAGCGTAACTCCCTTGGGGTTTCCTGTAGTCCCAGAGGTATATTGGATATTGACAGGGTCGTCGAACTGTACTTTTTCCTCATATTTGCGTAAGGTCTCATCGGAGATCTGCTTGCCCTCTTTGAGGAAATGTTCCCAACTTTCGTCCCAAAAGATCGCCTTGCGGATAGTATCGGTGAACTCACGAGCATCGTCCATCATCTTCTTATAGTTACTACTCTTGAACTGAAGAGCGGAAAATATCACCGATAAGCCTGATTGGTTGATCACGTAGATCAACTCACTGGTACGATAGGCAGGGTTGATATTGACCAGAATTACTCCTATTTTAGCCGTAGCATATTGTAAAAGTGTCCATTGGTAGCAGTTAGGTGACCACACCCCTACACGTTCGCCACGCTTTACGCCCAAGGCAATAAGCCCTTTAGCGACTTCTACAACTTGGTCGTAAAACTCCTTATAGGTAGCCCTATAGTTCTGATGGCTACAAATAAGCGCTTCTTGGTCAGCATATTTGGCAACCGTTTTTTTCAAATTTTCGTCAATGGTCTCACCCAATAGAGGCACAGAAGACGCGCCATGGGTATAAGCATACATGGAATCCATATTATAATAGGTTTTAAGTTTCTAAAGTTTAAGATGATTTTTTTCGCATACGCATATTGAGGAACTCTATTCCCAAAGAAAAAGCGATAGCAAAATATAGATACCCCTTAGGTATAGCCCCTACTTCCTTACCGAAAACAACTGCATGGGAGAGGTGCATGCTTTCGGTCAGTAGCATGAACCCAATCAATATAAGGAAAGAGAGAGCCAATATCTGGATAGAAGGGTTACGATTGACAAAGTTTCCTACAGGTACAGCAAAGAGCATCATAATACCTACGGAAAGGATTACCGCAATAATCATAACCAATAAGGCTCCTTCCAATCCATTGGTCATTCCCACAGCTGTAAGGATACTATCCAAGGAGAAAATGACATCAATCATGAGAATCTGAGCGATTGTAGGCCAGAAAGAGCTCTTTTGTGATTTTTCAGCTTCTGAGGAATCGGTGATGTGTTCTATATGGTTCACTTTGGAGTGAATCTCATGGGTGGATTTGTATAAGAGGAAGATACCTCCTACCAGTAGTATGAGCGCCTGTCCGTTGAAATCGGCCTTGCACCAACCATAGTCAAAGCTAAACCAAGGTTCTTTGAGCTGTACCAGCCAAGAGATACAGAAGAGCAGCGCTATACGTATGAACATAGCTAAGAAGAGTCCCAAGCGAGTAGCACGCTTGCGCTGATCATCGGGGAGCTTGCCCGTTACGATAGAGATAAAGATAACATTGTCAATCCCTAAAACAATCTCCAAGAAAGTAAGGGTCAAGAGAGCGATGAACGCATCGGCAGAAAAAAGATGTTCTATCATCATAGAAAACAGTTTTTACAAATGTGAATTATTGTATTTTTAGATAAAGCAAATATACTACAAATTTTCAAATATTTCAAAAGAATTATCCTCATAAAAGAAAATAATTTTTTGGATCTGCTTTTTCTGTTTATTTACAGAGATTTCAGCAGCTACATTTTTTTCTTTTTCGTTGTCTTCCAAAACGTTAGCCTTAGGAAAAGGAATTTCAGTCGGCAGTGGGGTAGCAGTAGGCTTTTTTTCTTCCTTAGGGAAAGAACCCTTTCCGTAAAGCAGCCAATAGAGATCCACTTCGGGATATTTGTCAATTATTTTGAGTACAAAATCCAAACTTGGCTTATTTCTTTCGGACAATAGGTGTGAAATACTGGAGCGCAATACCCCAAGACTATCGGCCAAAGCA
>CAJZFM010000014.1 GCA_915070235.1 uncultured Capnocytophaga sp.
AAATTAGTAATATTGGCCGTAACAGCTCTATTTTTAGGAGCTTGTGGTGGAGGTAAATCTCCAGAAATGAAACGCTTAGAGAACGAACAAAAAGCCTTATCACTTCAGAGCGAGATCAATGACTTGCAAATGCAACTTGTAAAAGAACAAGCTACCAACGAGAAATTAAAACAAGAGGCAGAAAGCATTAATAGTCTTGCTAATAGTAGTGCCTCTGCTTTCTCCGAGGCAGAATCTGCTTCTGCTTCTGCAGCTGAGGCAAAGAAGGCACAACGTGATCTAAAGAAAGCTCAGAAAGTAAACAAAGACTTGGCTAACAGTAACAAGAAAGTTCAAAAGCTCGAAAAAAAAATTAGCAAAGCTCAACAAAAACTTGCCAAAACAGGAGTACAAGTAGAGTTTACACAACCTGCCAACTAAGAAGGTATACTATCCCTCTTCACTTTTGATAGAGAGTTCCAACCAGCGATCACTTTTTTCCTCCAAGAGAGTTAATACTTCACTGAGAGCTTGGGATTGTTCCTGTAGTTCTTCGCTGGAGAGTGCCTCTTGAGTAAAATGTGCTTCAATGGTTGCCTTCTGAGCTTCTAACTGAGCAATTTCCTTCTCCAAGCGAGACAATTCACGTTGCTCATTTTGAGAAAGAGTACTATTAGCCCCGCGCCATGAGTTCTTCGTAGCAGGGGCTTTTTCCTCTTTTGGAGTTTCCCTGACAGAAGACTGTTCATAGGAGAAATAATCGGAATAGTTGCCAGGAAAGTCCTGTACCTCACCCTCCCCTTTGAAAACAAAGAGGTGATCTACTATCTTATCCATGAAATAACGATCATGGGAGACAATCACCAAGCAACCTTCATAATCCAAAAGGAACTCTTCTAAGACATTGAGCGTAACGATATCAAGGTCATTGGTAGGTTCATCCAGAATCAGGAAGTTCGGATTCTGAATCAGGACAGTACAGAGGTAGAGACGCTTGCGCTCACCCCCGCTGAGTTTCTCTACATAGTCATATTGTTTCTTGCGATCAAAGAGAAAACGCTCTAAGAGCTGGGCGGCTGAGAGGGTGCGCCCTTTGAGTAGTGGAATGTATTCGCCGTATTTCTTGATTACATCTATGACCTTCTCCTGTGGGTTGATCTCAATGCCCTGCTGGGTGTAGTAGCCAAATTGTACTGTTTCCCCTATGATGATTTTGCCTGCATCGGGGGTAATTTTGCCTGTGAGCAGGTTCAGAAAAGTACTCTTACCTGTACCATTCTTGCCTACAATACCTACCCGCTCGCCCCGCTTGAAGACATAGGAGAAGTGGTCAAGGATTATTTTCTCAGGGAATTTCTTCACCACATTGTGCAGTTCCACAATCTTGCTTCCCAAGCGCTGCATGGCAATCTCCAGCTCTACCACATGCTCGCGGCGACGCTTCTGGGCTTGCTCCTTGATGATCGCAAAGTCGTCAATACGCGATTTGCTCTTGGTAGTACGCGCCTTGGGCTGCCTACGTATCCAATCTAACTCACGTACATATAGGTTTTTTGCTTTTTCTTGGGAGGCTTGCTCCTGCTGTAGGCGTTGCTCTTTTTTCTCTAAAAAATAGCTATAATTTCCTTTGTAGCTATAAAGGGTACCCTCGTCCAATTCCACAATCTCATTGCAGACACGCTCCAAGAAATAGCGGTCGTGGGTAACCATGAAGAGCGTCATCTTCTCCTTGGCAAAGAAGTTCTCCAACCACTCAATCATCTCAAGGTCAAGGTGGTTGGTAGGCTCGTCAAGGAAGATAAGGTCGGGCTTACTGATGAGCACATTGGCCAGAGCCAATCTTTTGCGTTGGCCTCCTGATAGGTGCTTGATGGGCAAGTGTAGGTCAGTGAGTTTCAGCTGGAAGAGGATTTGCTTGTATTGGGTCTCGAAGTCCCAAGCCTCATGCCGCTCCATAGCCTCAAAAGCCTTTTGGTAGGCTGCTTCGTCTTCAGGGTGTTCGAGGGCATGTTCGTACTGCTGAATGACCTTCAGAATAGGGTTTTCTTCTTGGAAGATATAGTCTTCTATACTCAAATCTTCAGGCAGTGCAGGCTCTTGGGAAAGGAAAGCGATCTTCAGTCCCTTGCGAGAGACTACCTGCCCTGTATCGGGCGTATCTTCCCCAATAAGGATTTTTAACAGCGAACTCTTCCCTGCCCCATTCTTAGCGATAAGGGCTATTTTTTGGTCTTTGTTGATACCAAAGGATACGTTCTCAAAGAGCACCCGCTCCCCATAGGCTTTGGATATGTTTTCTACAGATAGATAATTCAATGGATAATGATTAATAGTTAATGATTTAATGATCAATGGTTAATGATCAATGATTAATCATTAATCATTATTGGCATTAATCATTAGATTTTTAAAAGTTCTCTCGCATGGGTGCGGGCGGAGTCAGTGATGTCCTTTCCACCGAGCATCTGGGCGATTTCCTCTATGCGCTCCTCTGGACTAAGTTCTTGGAACTGGGTAGTGGTGCGGCCTGCAATGTCAGTTTTGTATATCTTGATATGTACATCGCCTTTGCTGGCTACCTGTGGGAGGTGAGAGATGGCAAAAACCTGTCGGCTCTGGCTCATCTGCTTCATGATCTCTCCCATTTTGTGGGCTATTTCTCCAGAAACTCCCGTGTCTATCTCGTCAAAGATGATCGTAGGTAGGGCAATCTTGGTGGCCAATAGGTGCTTGATGGTGAGCATGATACGAGAGAGTTCCCCACCCGAGGCGGTTTTCTTAAGTAGCCCGAAGTTGCCCCCTTTGTTGGCTGAAAAGAGGAAGGAAAGACTATCGTTGCCCTTGGCTAAATACTGCTCGGTAGGGGTCAGGCTGATTTGGAATTGAGCATTGGGCATACCCAAGTCCTTAAGGGAGGCCTGTAGGCTCTTGGTAAGGGTAGGCAATACCTTTTCACGCGCCTTATGGAGCTTCTGAGCAAGGGCACTTAGGCCTTCGAGGGCTTTATCTACTTCCTTTTGGGCTATTTCTATATCCCCCTCTATGTTTTCCATTTGGGCAACTTTCGCCTCAAGAGCTTCCTCTATGGCGATAAGTTCCGATACGGTCGTTACTTTGTGCTTTTTCTGTAGGTCGTAGAGCTTTTGGAGCTTCTTCTGTACGCGGACGAGCTTCTTGGGGTCAAACTCCACATTCTCCGCCAGGTCATACACCTCGCGAGAGAGGTCGTCCAGCTCTATATACACAGCATCAATACGCTCATAGAGTTCGTTGTACTGGGGCGAATAGCTGCTCAGCGTAGAAAAGAGTGAGGAGAGATCGCGCATCTGGGTCATGATACCCTGCTCCTCCTCGGCCAGCAGATTGGCCGCCTCGGTAAGGTTGTCCCTGATGGTCTCGCTGTTGGAGGCTTGGGTATAGAAAGCCTCCAGCTCCTCTTGCATGCCTTCTTCTAGGTCAATCTCCTGCAACTCACCTAAGACAAAGGTATTATAATCATGCTCTTTCTGGGTGTTCTCTTGGAAGTCCTTCAGCTCTTGTAGCTTTTTGGATTGTTGCTTATACACCTTTAGGGCGGCTTGGTATTGTTCCAGCAGTGGGGTGTTCTCGGCCAAGGCGTCTATGAGGAAGAATTGGAAATCCTCCTCGCTGAGCTGTTGGGTATCATGTTGGGAATGGATATCTATGAGTGCCTTGGATAGCGTAGAGAGTACGTCCAAGGTAACAGGGCTGTCATTGACAAAGGCACGGGACTTACCCGAAGGGAGAATCTCTCGGCGAATAATTGTTAGCGGTTCATAGTCCAGCTCCTGCTGCTTGAAAAAATCGGCCAAGGCATAGTTCTCTATGGCAAACTCGGCCTCCACTACACACTTTTCCTCCTTGTTTCTCAAGGCACTGAGGTCTGCTCTACGGCCTAAGACCAAGGCAAGCGCATCCAAGAGAATAGACTTCCCAGAGCCTGTCTCCCCTGTGATAATAGTAAAGCCCTTAGAGAAATGAATCTTGATGTCCTCAATAAGGGCAAAGTTCTTAATAGCTAATGATTGTAACACGAATTCAATGATTAATGTTCAATGATTAATGTTCAATGATTAATGTTCAATGATTAATGTTCAATGATTGAATAACAATAGTATTAATCATTAATCATTGCTGGCATTAATCATTATTAAAGGTTTCCTATAAAAAAGATTCCATAGCACTCTTGGTTTTCGCTAAGGTGCAAGAAGTCCTTGAGCTTAGGGGCAAAGGCAGGGGTACCCCAGTAGCAGCCCAGCTCGTAGGCGGTGCATAGCAGATACATGTTCTGTACAGCCATAGCCACGGCAGCGACTTCCTCCCACTGGGGTACCTTACCGCTGAACTCCACCGAGATGGAGATAATCGTATCGGTCTTGGCCACCTTTTGGGCAAGGGTATCGTAGGTCTCCTGAGAGAATTTCTCCGCGGGCACATGTCCCTTATAGAGGCGTTGGAGTTCGGCTCCTAAGGCAGTTTTCTCCTCCCCGCGGAAGGCTTTCAGGCGCCAAGGATTGGTTTTCTTATGGTTAGGGGCATAAGTGGCGATGTCCAAAATATCGTCTATCACTTCCTGAGCAATAGGCTCTCCAGTATAGTCCGCAGGGAAAGTGCTCTTACGGGCTTTGATGATGTGTTTTACTAAAGTTGCAGTAGTATTCATGATTATTTAGGGTTAATGCCAGCAATGATCAATGCCAGCCAAATAATTATGGGTGCAAATATACAAAATTTAACGGGTAATGATTAATGATTTACGGTTAATTTTTTAGTTAAGAAACAAAGGGGTTTAAGCCATAAGGGGTTTAAGCCCGCTAATCCCCACTCCCCCCACAACTCAAAATTCAAAAACTTTTCTTGACTTTCCCTCTAAAATATTGTACCTTTGCACTTATTTTAGTTACCAGTGGTCAGAGGTCAGAAGCCAGTGGTCAGAGGTCAGAAGCCAGTAGTCAGAGGTCAGAAGCCAGAAGTCAGAGGTCAGAAGCCAGTAGTTACTATTCACTATTCACTATTCACTATTCACTGTTCACTGTTCACTTATTATGAGGCAAGCAAAAGTACTTTACAAAGATGCCCTTTCAGGGGTAGTAACTCAGGGAGACGACGGGGCTTTCCGTTTCGTCTATGATCCCTTATGGCTGGCCGATACTAAGGCGCCACCTATCAGCCTTGCCATGCCTAAGCAGGCGGAGCCTTATACTTCAGTGGGGCTGTTTCCTGTGCTGTTCAACCTATTGCCTGAGGGGGAGAATAGAACACTGCTTTGCCGTGCCTTTCGGTTAGACCAAGATGATGACTTTGGCTTGCTCCTATGTATAGCCAAGCATGACACCATTGGCGCCATTACCGTTGCAGAAATCAAAGAAAATGAATAAGCTACCCTCTATAAACGTATGTCCTGCTCTGCTCACACAAGGCTTCCATACCTATAGTCCTGAGGCACTCCAGCGATTGTTTGCACAGGCCAAGGTATCTCATTTGTTGCCTTTTGCCTTGCAGACCTCCCAAGAGCGCTTTTGGGAAAACAGAAAAGCCATGTCCCTCTCTGGCTATCAAGACAAGTATTCCCTTGTCTTGGAGGGAAATCGGCTGAGCTTAAGCCAAGCAGGCAAGAGAGGGGGCTATATCCTAAAGCCTATCTCCCCCATGCCTAAAAATCGGGAGTTTGCTCCAGCGAACGAACACCTTACCATGCAACTCGCTGCACAGGTATTCGGTATAGAAACAGCAGAGAATGCTATGATTTTCTTTGCCGATGGTGCGCCTGCTTACCTTGTTAAGCGCTTTGACATAAGCCCCTCTGGGGATAAGTTGGCTGTAGAGGACTTCGCTTCTCTACTGGGCAGAGCCCCGCAAACACATGGCGGGAATTACAAATACGACGGTAGTTACTACGAGTTGTTCCAAGCCCTCAAGCAGTTTCTCCCTTCTTGGAAAGCACAGGCCGAGCGCTTATTTCGTTTGCTGCTCTTTAACTACCTCTTTTCCAATGGAGATGCTCACTTGAAAAACTTTTCCTTGATAGAGGACGGCCATGGGAGCTTTCGCTTAAGCCCTGCCTATGACCTGCTCAACACAAGGCTGCATATAGAGGACACCGATTTTGCTCTTACCGAGGGACTACTACCCAAAGCACAAGGAGGTATTCGCCAGCAATTCATTGCTTTAGCCAGTGCGGTAGGTCTTGACAGTGAATGGACTCTAAGCACCCTCGAGCAGATGACCTCCCACAGTCAAGAAGTAGAAACACTTGTGAGCCGTTCCTTTCTTAGCCCACGCCTCCAGCGCAATTACTTACAAGGCTACCAAAGGAGGGTAAAGAAACTCAAAAACGAAAAGTGAAGACCTATTCACTAATCACTAAAAAGTCGTACCTTTGCAGTTGTTTTAATTATTAGAGGTCAGCTACTGACAACTCAAAACTAAAAACTAACAACTCAAAACTAACAAAAGATGTTATCATACAAAAGAAGCAGTGCGCTCTTTCAAGCAGCGCAACAGGTACTTCCTGGGGGGGTAAACTCTCCCGTGCGTGCCTTTAATTCAGTAGGGGGTAGCCCTGTATTTGTAGAACGAGCCCAAGGGGCTTACCTCTACGATGCCGACAACAATAAGCTCATTGACTATATTGCCTCATGGGGGCCACTACTCTTCGGTCATGCGTATGCCCCTGTGATAGAAGCCGTTACCGAGCGAGCTAAAAAAGGCACCTCCTTCGGTATGCCTACCGAGGTAGAGACCCAGATTGCTGAAAAAGCACTCTCTATGGTGCCCCATGTGGAGAAAATACGCTTTGTCAACAGCGGTACTGAGGCTTGTATGAGTGCCATTCGCTTAGCACGTGGCTATACCAAGCGGGAAAAGATCATCAAGTTTGCAGGTTGCTACCACGGTCATTCGGATTCTTTCTTGATTGCAGCAGGCAGTGGCGCCACTACCTTCGGTGTACCTAATAGCCCAGGGGTTACTCAAGGCACCGCCAAGGACACCCTACTGGCCACCTATAACGATTTGGATTCGGTAAAAGCCCTTTTTGCTGCCCACCCCCAGCAGATTGCTGCTATTATAGTAGAGCCTATCGCAGGTAATATGGGCTGTGTCTTGCCAGCAAAAGGCTTCTTGGAAGGCCTTCGCGCCCTATGTGATGAGCAGGGTGCCCTCCTTATCTTGGACGAGGTGATGACAGGCTTCCGATTGGCCAAAGGAGGTGCTCAAGAGGCTTTGAATATCAAGGCAGACTTAGTAACCTTTGGTAAGGTCATCGGGGGCGGACTCCCAGTAGCGGCTTTTGCTGCTCGAGCTGAGATTATGGGTCACTTAGCCCCTACAGGTGCTGTCTATCAGGCAGGTACCCTCAGCGGAAATCCATTGGCGATGAGTGCAGGGCTGGCCATGCTCACCGAGATAGAAAAACGACCAGAGGTATTCGATAGCTTAGATAAGAAAACCGCCTACTTGCACGCAGGATTTGAAAAAGTATTTGCTCAAGCAGGTATCCCTGTACAGATCAATCGCTTTGGCTCTATGTGTTCGGTGTTTTTCAGTGAGACGCCTGTGACCGACTTTGCCTCTGCCCAGCGTGCCGATCATGGCCGTTTCAAGAAGTACTTCCATGCGCTTCTCTCTCGTGGTATCTACTTGCCACCCAGCGGTTACGAAAGCTACTTCCTCAACGATGCCCTCTCCTATACCGACCTTGACGCTACCATCGCCGCCCTTCAGGACGCTGTAGAAAAAGGGGAAATATAATAAACTATCGCAGGAAAACCTATACTCTAATTCATTGATAAGCAATAAATTGCGTTTCTACACAGGACTATGCTAGGCAAGGAACTACCTTAGCCAGCACCTATGTAGAGACGCAATTTATTGCGTCTAATCACTAATTCCTACCTATACTCCCGAACCCCTATCACTTCCCTATCATGAAGTACTATCTCGGTTTGCTAAGGTTTCCTATACTATGAGCAAGGCCCGTAAGCCTTATCATAGCGACCTAAGAGTGCAAGTGGCAGGCCTAAGTATACAAACCACTTGTAACCAACAAAAAAAGCAGCGCCGTAACGCTGCTTGTAAGGTTAAGGAATGCAAAAGCATATGCCCCTATGAGTACTCTCGTATAGTAAGTCACAAGCACTCCAAAGCGGTAGCCCTCATGCCAGATAAAAACCGCATAAGACCCCCGTGTATGGCATTAATTATTAGTGACATTAATCATTAACCATTAGTGGCATTAATCATTAAAATTTTGGTGCAAAAGGTCTATCAGTAGAGAATATCTGTATGCCTTTCTGAGCCCATTCCTTGTAGAGATGGTCGCCACGGGCTTCAGCACGCTTGTCTAAGTTACCAAGGGTACCGAGAATGGAGGGGATTCTAAGTTCATTGAGTTTCTTGTAAAGACTGTCATCAGCCAAGTGTACCCCAGTGAAAGCCACCAATTTGTCCTTGTCAATACCTGTTTCCAAGATACGATCCAGTTCGTCCTGATTGCGTACTGTAACCGAGATAAGCATCTCAGGAGCTACATGGTGGAGGGCTTTGGCTTGTTCCACATTGTAGCTGATAAGCACCACCTGCCCTTGCATCTGCTCGGCACGTACCAGTTCAGCCACCTTGCTATAGGAAATCCCTTTTTTGAAATCCAACATTAGGTAGGCATTGTGTTGCTTACACCAAGCCAATACGTCCTTTAGCAGCGGTATTTGAAAGGAGGTCTCTTTGCCAAAATCATCTTTGAGGCGTTCCTTGAGCAGCTCCTCGGTGCTCATTTGGGAAACGACGCCCTGTCCTGTAGCAGTACGACCGAGTTTGTCATCGTGCATGAGCATAAGATCACCATCCGTACTTTCAAAGATGTCTATCTCAAAGCTGTGGATACCTTTTTTGGAAAGGTACTGAATCGTCTGCAAGCAGTTCTCTGGATAGCCTGCGATACCCTTGCCTGCACGGTGAGCAGAAACGATGGGTTTGTCAGCAAAATAAATCTGGTTGGTAATCACGTCCTTCTGTGAGGCGATTTGCCCAGAAGAATTGTGCTTACAAGCTACTACTCCCAAGAGTAATAGAAGAGATAATAAAAAAGTCTTTTTCATGTTTTCTACGTTAAAAAAAGGATATAGACGCCTTGCAGCTCTATATCCTTACAACTATTCCTAAACTATTATGCACTAAGTAAGTGTTGGGTAAAGCCCGATTTGGTGAGCTTATCCTGTGCATAGGCACGGGTAACTACCAAGCTCTTTTCCCCTGTACCAGGTAGGGAGAACATCGCATCGGTGAGGATACTCTCACAGAGCGAACGCAACCCACGCGCACCAAGCTTGTACTCTAAGGCTTTTTCTACGATGAAATTCAGTGCATCCTCCTCAAAGGAAAGCGAGATGTCATCCATGCCGAAAAGTTTGATATATTGCTTGATAATAGCGTTCTTTGGCTCGGTAAGGATCATGCGGAGTGTTTCCTTATCTAATGGGTTCATATAGGTAAGCACAGGAAGTCGGCCGATGATCTCAGGAATAAGCCCAAAATCTTTTAGATCCTTGTGAGTTACATACTGGAGTAGGTTCTTATCATCTACACGGGTCTCCTTAGAGGTGTTGTAGCCCACCGCTTGGCGGTTCATACGCTTGGCGATGATCTGTTCTATACCATCAAAAGCACCTCCTGCAATAAAGAGGATATGCTCGGTATTGACCTCTATATACTTTTGGTCAGGGTGCTTACGCCCTCCCTTGGGCGGTACATTCACGATAGAACCTTCCAAGAGCTTGAGCAAGGCGTGTTGTACTCCTTCCCCTGATACATCACGGGTGATAGAGGGGTTGTCACCTTTGCGCGCGATCTTGTCTATCTCGTCTATAAAGACGATACCGCGCTCGGCTCTATCCACATCGTAGTCGGCCGCTTGGAGCAGACGTGTAAGAATACTCTCTACGTCTTCCCCTACATAACCTGCTTCGGTAAAGACAGTGGCATCTACAATGGCCAAAGGTACATTGAGCATCTGGGCAATGGTACGTGCCATAAGGGTCTTACCTGTCCCTGTTTGCCCGACCATCACGATGTTACTCTTTTGTATTTCCACCTCATGCTCATCGCGCTCTTGTAGCAGACGCTTGTAGTGGTTATACACCGCTACAGAAAGCACCTTCTTAGTAGCCTCTTGCCCGATAACATATTCGTCAAGAAAGCCCTTGATTTCAGTAGGTTTCTTTAGCAAAAGGTCTTTGTTGAGCGCCATGATGGCTTTCTTCTTGTTGTTCTCTATCTCAGAACGCCAGATACTTGCGGCCTGCTCTATACAAAAATTACAGATATATACATTGCTCTCTACACCGCTGGAGACAAGGAAAACATCCTTTCCCGAATGTCTCCCACAGAAGGAACATATTTCAGTTGATGAACTCATAATATTTGAATGTTAAGGGGTTATTTTTGTCGGATAAGCACCTCGTCTATCATACCGAAGTCCTTGGCTTCGCTGGCGATCATCCAGTAGTCGCGGTCTCCTGTACGGATAACCTCTTCGGTGGATTTGCCTGAGTGGCGTGCGATGATAAGGGCTAATTCCTCTTTGATTTTTAGGATCTCACGGGCGGTGATTTCTATATCACTGGCTTGCCCTTGTGCACCTCCCAGTGGTTGGTGAATCATCACACGGGAGTGGGGTAGGGCTGAGCGCTTGCCATGAGCTCCGGCACAGAGTAGTACAGCGGCCATAGAAGCAGCCATACCTGTACAGATAGTAGCTACATCGGGCTTGATGAATTGCATAGTGTCATAGATCCCCAAGCCTGAATACACCTCACCCCCTGGGGAGTTGATGTATATCTGTATGTCCTTGCTGGCATCCACGCTTTCCAAAAAAAGCAATTGGGCTTGTATGATATTGGCTACATTTGAATTAACATCGGTTCCCAAGAAGATGATTCTGTCCATCATAAGTCGTGAGAACACGTCCATCTGTGCTACATTCAGCTGGCGCTCTTCCACAATATAGGGAGTCATGCTGCTGATGATTGCGTCGTAGTACATGCTACTGATGCCCCTGTGTTGGGTAGCATATTTTTTAAATTCTTTTGAATAATCCATATCTTGTTAATTAGTGTTGGTGTGAATAGAACTTTTCTATAAAAGAGTCTATATCAATCTCTATTTTGTTTAGGTTGGCTTTTTCTTTGTAGAACTGTATGAGCTTGCCTCCGGTGAGTTCGCGGTGAATGCGTTCTACTTCCGCACGTTCTTTTAGGGTATTGTTTACAAAGTTGTCCAACTCTTTTTTCCCGATTTCAAACAAGCCAAAGCGTGCCATCTGAGCGCGGATTGCATTTTCACAGAACTCGCGGATTTCATCATAAGACACCTGTAGGTTGTTGTCCTTTATGATCTTGCCTTCTATAAGCTGGTAGCGTAGGCCTTTTTCGGATTTTTCGTAGTCTTCAGCTGCTTCTTCTTCAGTGATAGGGTTTTCACTGGTGGCGCGAATCCAGCGCTTGAGGAAGTCTGCAGGAAGGTCAAACTTGGTTCTTTCCAAAAGGGCTTCAGTGGCATCATCCAAAAGTCGCACATCGCAAGAGTGGTCAAAGTCTTCTTTGATACTCTTGGCTACCTTCTCACGGAAAGTCTCTTCGGTGGTGGTATCAGGATATACTTTTTGGAAGAACTCCTCGTTCATATCAGCCAAAATCTGCTCTTGGATTTTCTCTATAGTGAAAGTTACCTCTATATCAAGGTCATGTATCACATCATGTGGTTTCTTAAGGGCTTGCATGAGCATATGTGGATCCTTGAAAAGGCCCTTGGTGGAGAGGGTAAGTTGGTCGCCTACCTTTTTGCCTTTGAGTGCTTCCAAGGCTTTTTCGCCCAATTGTGCAGCGGTGAAAGTAAAGAATTTGTCTATATGTTCCGCTTCATTGAAGAAAGTACCTGAAATCTGGCTTTTCTCAGTGATGCTATCGCTCTCCTCGTAATAGCCGAAGTGGCCACGTAGGTGCTCTATCTGAGTATCTATTTCCTTATCAGTTACTTTGATATCGTAGTAGTCAATAGGTTGGCTTAGATCAATGGTAAATTCAGGTTCCAAGCCTATTTCAAAAACAAGTTTGTGGTGGTCGCCACCAAAGTTGGCATCTGAACCCTCCTCCTTAGGAATGGGCTGACCCAGTAGCTGGAGCTTCTCCTTATCAATGAAATCATTCAAGGACTGACTGATGAGTTTGTTAAGCTCATCCATCTGTATCGCCTTTTCATATTGTTTTTTAATCATTCCCATAGGCACATGTCCTTTGCGGAAGCCTGGGACAGAAGCATTCTTACGATAGTTGTTCAGTGCTTCCTCTACCTTTCCTTGGTAGTCGGCCTTGTCAATCTCTAAGGTAATTACGGCATTAAGCGCGTCTATTTGTTCTTTGCTAATCTTCATTAGGATTGGTTTTTTTATGAAATAATTCAGCTGGCAAAAATACTACAAATATTTGGTATGTCCAAAACTTTTCTCAGAAAAATGAAAAACGAAGAGTGAATAGTTAAAAACGGCTATTCACTCTTCACTTTTCACTTATTAACACGCTTACCGCATTGCCGCCAAAGCCTGTGGCGTTGATAAGTATGTTTCTAAGTGGGCGCTCAGGGGCAGCGGGGAGGTAGGGGACAGGCAAAAAGTGCTGTTGCTGGAGCATCAGCACGGCCATTTCCATAGCCAAGGCACCACTGGCAGCAAAGGTGTGTCCGATTTTCCATTTGGTAGTGGTAAGCAGCGGCAGCTCTGTGCCAAAGATCTCCGTCAAGGCCAAGTATTCGGCCTGATCGCCCTTTAGTGTACCCGTGGCATGGGGGATAACCACATCTACCTCTTTGGGATCTATTCCCTCAAGGGCTTGCTGCATACTGCGGCGCAGTGCTTCGGCATCGGCGGAGATGGCCACCGGATGGGTGATGGGTTCACTGGCATAGCCAATGCCTCTGATGGTAGCCAAAGCACGGGGAGAGCTGCCTTTCTCCAAGGCAAAAACAGCCGCGCCTTCGCCCAGTACCATGGTGTTTTTCTCTTTGCTTCTAAGCAGGGGCATACAGGGATAGGGGGCTGCGGCATCGCCATAGATTTTTAGGGCTTTCATCTGGGCAAGGGTAAAGGGTGTTAGTGCGGCTTCACTACCACCTATAAGAAAGGCCTCGGCCATATCGGCGTGCAGCCAAGCCACGGCATTGACCAAGGCATGTAGCGCCGTAGAGCAGGTAATAGAGTGGGAGATAGCCATGCCTCGCCCCTTGGCATCTTGCATCACCCATGAGGCTATGTTGCCCAAGGAGGTAGTAGGGGAGGCTAGCGGAGTGGTCTTGCCTTGGGCTAAGTACTGTGCATGATATTGCTCAAAAAGAGTCGTAGCACCACGGGAGGAACCTATATTGACGCCAAAGTCCTTATCCGTTGGCCAAAGAGCCTCACCAAGGGCTTGGCGCGCAGCATACATGGCATAGAGCACCGTGGGGTCTAAGTCCTTATACTTAACAGAGGTCTGTTGCAAGAGGGCAATCTCTGCCAAAGCCTCACCCCCCAAAGCGCCTACAGGGAAAAGAGTGTCACCAACGGTCTTATTCTCAAGCAGATGACCCTCGGATAGGTAAGAGCGCCACACCCCTTCGCGGGTATGTCCCAAAGGGGAAATACTTCCCATTCCTACAATGGAAATATGGGTTTGCATAATAACTAAAACAATTTTAACATTTAATTGATAAAGAGCAAAATAAATAAATGCTATCTTTGCCCTTCATTTAATAAACATAAACAGAAATACGCATGAAAAAGATTGTACTCTCTTGTGCCGTTGTGCTTGCCCTTTCTTTGGCAAGTTGTAAGAACAAAGTTGAACAAGCTGCTCAGGCCTACGAGCAAGCTGCTGACAAGGCCTTGGCTGACTTAGAAAAAGCTACCGCTCAGGCAGAGGTATCCGGCACCTACACCGTAGAACCTTCTTCTGTAATAGAGTGGGTAGGAAAGAAACCTACTGGCCAACACACAGGAACTATTAGTTTGAAAAGCGGTAGCCTTACCGTAGATAATGGTAATTTCACAGGTGATTTTACTATTGATATGAACTCCATTACTGTAACCGACATCACCGAAGCCGACGGTAAGCTCGACCTTGAAGCCCACCTCAAAGGTACAGGTAAGGAAGATGGGGCTGACCACTTCTTCAATGTAAAGACCTATCCTACTGGGACTTTCAAGCTTACTTCCTTCGACGGAACCAACGTAACTGGGGATCTTACTCTAAAGGGTAAAACCAAAACTATTTCCTTCCCTGCTACCCTTACCATTGCCGATGGTGAAGTAACCCTTGAGTCTAAGCCTTTTGAAATCAACCGTGTGGATTTCGGAGTGAATTACGCTTCTAAGTCTATATTCGGTGACCTAAAGGATAAGTTCATCAATGACGAAATCGAACTTGTGGTAAAGGTAAAAGCAAAGAAATAATCACACGCTCTATTTGAGAAAACGATTATGCCAACTATGCTCCATGGGCGTTTCCCATGCATGTTGGTACTCATAAAGGTTGGTAACCAAGTTGTTAAAAACAATAGTTTGGTTATCCACCTTTTTTTGTTGGGCTAATTTCTTGAAATCTACCAAAGGTACATAGTAGATTTCTCCCTCATGGCGGTAGCTTACATTCATCTTGTCCAAGAGCAAAAGATTGTGTTTGCGCTCTAAGTCTTGGATAAAGTGAGCCAACTCATCCAAGGAGCAGCCGCCTATATGCTGGTTCTCATCAGCTGCAATGACGATAAAGCGGTCATAAGGAATCTCAAAGGCACACCGAACTGACTGTCCATGCGATGCCCATGTGCTAAGGTATGCCTTAAGGTCCGCGCTGATCTGTGTGCGTTCTTCCTCCGTTAGTAAGCGATTACACGGATAGATCCATACCTGTGCCGTATCTTGTAAAGTGTTGAAGTCAACTAACATAATGTATATTTAAAGATGTCATTTTACTATCCAAATAATTCAGAGTGAGAGCCTAATCTCTCTAAGACAATAGTTTTTTCGTCTTCATCTTGATACCATATAAGTAAGAAATCAGGCTCAATATGACACTCATAAGATCCCTTATACTTTCTTATTAGTTTATGAGGTTTCATAGAGGAAGGAATTCCTTCAACTCCCATTTCAGATAAAATCTTTAATGCCTCAACTAATTTGAGTACTTTTGTGCCTCCTTTTTTGTGTTTTTTAAGATCCTTTTTGTATGAAGTAGAGGCGGATATGGTGTATAGGATCTCATTTTCCTTAATTTCCTCCATTAGTCTTCCTCACTGAGGATGTCTTCCATCATTTGATTGACATCTGTGTATTTTTTTAGAAGTCCTTTTTTATGTTCTTCTATACTTTGTTTAATGGCTTGCTGAGTTTCCTTATTAGGGGTAGCTCTTTCAATAGGCAGATCCTTTTTCACCTTAGTATCTAAAGTCTTAGTTTTTACTTTATACTTTTTAAATAAGGATTGAAATATGGGCATATCTATATCATTGATAAATACCTGTAATGCTGTTATACTCATAAGATTTATTTTTCTGCAAAGATACGAATTTAATCATTACAAGATCGTATCGTGTTAATTATTTACCCCATTTAAATTTCTTTTATTTTTATTTGGATTTGTACTAAATAAAACGTACCTTTGTACGCTCTAAAAACACAAATTTAAATCTTTATAATGAAAAAAATACTCTCCATTTGTTTTGGATTATGTGGGGTTAGTATGCTCTTGGCACAGGAGCAGCCCGATTATACTACACTGAAGGCACAACTTAAAGAGGAGATCCTGCGGGAAATAGACCAAAGGGACAGCGTGGTCAAAGCACTATCTCCCAGCCCTCTAAGTAAGGATCGCTTCTCCTTCTCTGGTTATGGAGCTGTGAATTACTACAAATATGGCACTTATGATACTGACTTGGATATCAAGGACAAGATAGATGTAGAGCGGCTTAACCTTTACTTAGGTTATCGTTTCAACGACTGGATTTCTATGCGTTCCGAAGTGGAGTTTGAGCATGGCGGTACGGGTGCTACTATGGAATTGGACATTTTGGAGGAATCAGGGGAGTTCGAACAAGAGATTGAAGCGGGTGGTGAGGTGAAGCTCGAACAGTTGTACTTGGATTTCCAGTTGCGCCCTTACTTCAATGTGAGAGCAGGACGGGTGAAGCTTCGTACCAACTTAGCACAATTACTTGACAGACCTACTTCTTACTTTACCACTCATAAGCCCGAAATGGAAAATGAAATACTTCCCTTGGGTTGGTATGAGAATGGAGTGCAGTTCTACGGGACATTCGCTAAGCGCTTCCGTTATGAGCTCTCTGTTACTAATGGCTTAGACGCTACAGGCTTTAGTACCCGTAATTGGATAAAGAAAGGACATCAGGTGCGTTTTGAAATGGCCAATGCCGAAACCCCTGCCCTAAGTGCTCGTATAGATTATCTCTTTGGCAAGAGCAAACATACCTTTGTAGGGATAGGGGGGTATATCAACAATGCAGCGCCTAATCGTCCTAAGTCGGATATAGATAAGTCGGCTTATGTAACCCTCTTTACGGCTCATCTTTCCTATGACGAAGGGCCTTTGCGTTTCAATACGGCCTTTGTCTTTGGAAATTTGGAAAACTCCGATGTGGTTACCCGTGCCAATCGTGGCCTTTCCAAAGGCTTAGGGGTAAAGCGCAATGTAATAGGTAAGCAAGCCCTTGGTCTTTCTGCCGAACTGGGATATGAAGTGCTTTCTTTGACTAACTATACAGGGGAGCAAAAGCTCTATCCGTTCGTACGTTATGACTATTATGATACCATGTATGCGGTGGAGGGCTATGTGATTAAGCAAGATCGCTGGGAGCGTAAGGCCTTTACCACAGGGGTGAACTGGTTCATTATCCCACAGATCTTGGTCAAGGCACAATACCAATGGCGCAGACTCGGAGGCGAACACTATCACCTCATTACCAAGCTGCCTATCGGGCGAGGAGCTCAAGAAAATACCTTCTCCCTCGGCGTGGCTTTCTCTTTCTAAAAAAGTTTAATTAATACCGATATTTTATGAGTAAAAGAATTCTAACACTCAGCCTTGT
>CAJZFM010000015.1 GCA_915070235.1 uncultured Capnocytophaga sp.
AGATTTTGATAGCTATCATAAGTATAAAATATTTTTTCTATTGCTTTATTTCCTTTGTAAGTTGTTTTAGAGAGTAAGTTATTATCTTTGTCATAAGTATAAAGTACTTTATATACTTCTTTATTTCCTTTATAAGTTATTTTAGAAAGTAAGTTATTGTTTTTGTCATATCTATAAATATCTTTATCAGCCTCTTTATTGTTTTTATAAATAGTTTCTATAAGATTATTAGCCATATCATAACTATTTGTACAATATTCTTTTTTATTATTGTCATATAATAGTTCTATTTTTATTATTCTATCCTTATCATCATAATAATGAGTATAAGTTCTTACTATCTTTTCTTCTTCATAATCATAGAATCTCTTTATACGACATTTTTCATCATATTGTATCTTTTTCTTAGTGGTGCTGTAATAACATCCGTTGAAAAAGCCGGTAGATTTTTCCTTTTCTACAAGTTTGTTGTTTTTATAATGATAAAGTATATGTTCTTCATCACCATATTTATTATCATAACTTTCTATAAGTAAGTTGTCTTTATAAATGTTCTTGATGAGAATATTTTCATCTCCATTTGTACTCTCTGTGGCCAAGATAAGTCTGTTCTGGTCATCATATTGATACGTAATGATGTTCTTTTTATTAGCAGGGATTTGTGTATAATATTTTTTGATAAGATTGTCTCTTTCATCATATTCAAGTTTGTATTCAGAGAGCAACTTCTCTTTTGAATAATCAAGTTCTTTTATAAGTTTTCCCCTGTGATTATAAGAACGAATAATAGTTTCTATGAGAGTATCATTTCTGTAATAATGACTTTCTAAGAGCTGTTGCTTGTCATTATATTTGTATAGCTCTCGGTAAATAAAAAGAGGATCACTTTCTTTAAGACTATAACCTTTTAATTCTTGTAATAGTCCTAATGGATTATAGAAATAAGATTTTTCTTCTATATAAGTTCCAAAGTTTTCTCCCCATATAAATTCTCTTAGATAAATAAGACTATCTTTTTCGTTGTATCTCCTTTCATATTTGCTGCTTATATTGCCGTACATATCATATTTGATAAATAGAATTTCTCTTCCTTCTTTATCAAAGCCATAAGTATAATTATTATCAAAAATTTCCTTTTTTATAGTGTCATATTTATTATATTCTATAAAATAGTGGGCAGTATGCATAGTTTTTACCTTTCCCAAAAGAGGTCTTTTGAACTCATCATTTATAGCAGGATCTATTTTATATCTTTCTATTTTGTTAGCTGTATTTTGAGCAACTATGACAGTAGTAATAAATAGAAAGGGGATTAGAATATATTTCATAGTATCGTAAATTAAAATTATCTCACAGAACGGAGTATTTTTGGTAGTGATTCCTTCCAAAACTTCCAGTTATGAGTACCTTGTCGGAATATTTTGGTGTAGTTTATTTGTTTTTCGTCCAAGAACTGACTGAGTGTCCTATTGGATCCAATCACTAAAGTATCTTCTTCTCCACATTCTAAGGTGTAAGTAGGAAAATGGCTTTTCTCTGTAGCTAATTTAGCATTGATAATGTTTTTGAGTAGGGTAGTGGCAGGTTCTATAAATCCGCCGCTGGTAGAATAGGCATTACCAAAGAGCTCATGATGTTGGAAAGCTAAGTAAGTAGCTCCAAAACCTCCCATAGAAAGCCCCGCTATGTTTCGGTGTTCCTTTTCAGAAAGAATACGATATCTCCTTTCTACCTCAGGGACAAACTCTTGTATAAAAAAGTCTTCATAGCGCATATCCGCAGTATTGTAATAGAAAGAGTTGAACCCATTAGGGCAGATGATGATCATCTCCATAGCTCCTTCAGCTATGGCCTTGTCAGCTGCCGCCTGTAGGCCTCCATCGCTGAACCAACTCTTGTAGTCTTGATACATACCATGGAGTAGGTATAGTACAGGATACCTGCGCAGGGGTTCCTTGGCATAGCTGGGTGGAAGATATACCGCATAGTGTTGCTCCCCGCCCAATATCCGACTTTCAAGAGTAGGGGAGAGGTCTATGGAGGTATCAGAGGGAGGGAGCGCTGGGGCACTACTTGTATGGGTGGTCTTTGAACAAGAGAGAGACAGGACAAGACCCATGAGTAAAAAGATCTGTTTCATAATCTTAGGGTTTTAGGGTTATAGAAATATAGCATTAGTCAAAGAGGTGAGCGATGACTTCTTCTACTTTGGCATAGGCAATGACATTGATATTGCTTTTAGCAGCGGTGAGCTTGCAGTATTTGGAGATAAAGATGGTGTCAAAACCGAGCTTTTCCGCCTCCGAGATACGTTGTTCTACGCGCTGTACGGGTCGTATTTCTCCCCCTAAGCCTACTTCGGCAGCAAAGCAAAAGGTCTTAGGGATTGCCACATCTTCGTTGGAGGAGAGGATAGCCATAGCCACGCCCAAGTCGGTGGAAGGGTCATCTACCGAAATACCCCCTGTGATGTTCAAAAACACGTCCTTGCTGCCTAAGCGAAAGCCTGCGCGCTTTTCCAGTACCGCAAGGAGCATATTCAGGCGCTTGGCATTGAAGCCCGTGGTGGAGCGTTGAGGGGTACCATATACAGCACTGCTCACAAGCGCTTGTATTTCAATCATAAGCGGACGCATACCCTCTATAGTAGCCACTATCGCCGTGCCAGAGCTATTCTCATCGGTCTTGGAAAGGAGCACTTCCGAGGGGTTGTTCACCTCTCTAAGGCCTGTGGAGAGCATCTCATAGATACCCAATTCGGAGGTAGAGCCAAAGCGGTTCTTCAGCGCTCTAAGGATACGGAATACATGGTTGCGGTCGCCTTCGAATTGTAAGACGGTATCTACCATGTGTTCCAATATTTTAGGCCCTGCTATGGTGCCATCTTTGGTGATATGCCCCACGATAATCACGGGCACGCCTGTGAGCTTGGCATACTTGATGAGCTCCGCCGTACATTCCCGAATCTGGGAGATACTCCCTGCCGAGGCTTCTATATAATCCGAGTGGAGTGTCTGTATGGAGTCTATGATAAGGATCTCTGGGTCAAGGTCTTTTATCTGTTGAAAAATGTTTTGGGTTTTGGTTTCAGTAAGTATATAGCAATTGTTACGAGCGTTGGTGATACGCTCTCCTCGCATCTTGATTTGTTTTTGGCTTTCCTCGCCTGATACATATAGGGTTTTGTAGGGCATACGCATGGCGATTTGTAGCAGTAGGGTACTCTTACCTATCCCAGGTTCGCCTCCTATGAGTACAACCGAACCAGGTACAATACCTCCACCAAGTACATTGTTCAGTTCTTGGTCTCCACTATCCAATCGCATTTCCTTTTCAGTGGTGATTTCATGTAAGGGGACGTATTTGTTGGTTTTCCTTGAGCGGGGGGTATCATCCTGCTCATCTTCCTTTTTCCATTGGTGTTTTTCTTCCTTTTGGATGACCTCTTCCACAATGGTATTCCACTCTTTACAAGCGTAACATTGTCCTTGCCATTTGCTGTATTGTGCCCCACAGTTCTGGCAGAAAAAAGCGGTTTTTGTCTTTGCCATTTGTCTTTTGTTTTGACAGCAAAGATAAGAATAATTTGTCAATTTGCTAATTTGCAATTTGTTAATTTGCCAAATTATTTTTATCTTTGCACCTCGCTATTAGGGTGAATTACGATTCTCCTCTACAAGCATTAATCATTAACCATTAATCATTAACCATTAATGAATTTCCTAACCGCCGCCCCTCTTTTTTATTATACACGTATCAGAGAAAGATACAAAAACTCCTATTTGGCAGAGGACGTCAATCAGGTGATTATAGGCATTGATTGTGATTACTTAGATGCTAACCAATATAGTTATTCTTCTTTAGAACAGTATCATCAGCAGCAGAAAGCCATTGCTCCTTTTGCGGGACTTTTTGGAGTGTTTTCTTATGAGACCATTCATTTCTTTGAACAAATTCCTGACAAAGCCCAAAGGCAGTATGATTTTCCTGCCTTTGTCTTTGCCAACGCGAAGGCTTATCTGCACTACTCCAAGGTGAGTAAGGTGTATTCTTTCTATGGTGATGAGCAGCAGTATTTCCACTTCTTAGAGGAGGCTAATAACCAAGAGTTGCCTCCAACACAAGAGGCTTTTTACCAGCTACAGACCGACCTTACCCAGGAGAGGGCACATTTCTATCAAATGGTAGAGAAAGCCAAGGAGTATATACGTTCAGGCGATGTCTTCCAAGTGGTACTCAGTGAGCAGTTGTCTTTGGAGAGTAATTTGGATTCGCTTGATTTCTACCGCTATTTAAGCAAGGCCAATCCTTCTCCCTATATGTTCCACTTCCCAACCCAATATGGCGATGTGGTGGGTTCTTCTCCCGAAATTTTAGTGGATATCACAGGTAGCCAGATTCATATAGCCCCTATTGCAGGTTCTCGCCCTCGTGGAAAAGATGCCAATGAGGATTTACGCTTAGAACAGGAGCTTTTGGCTGACCCCAAGGAGTGCGCCGAACATCGTATGTTGGTGGATTTGGCGCGCAATGATATTGGCAAATTTGCCGAAAAAAGTTCCGTAGTGGTCAAGGATATGATGCATATACTTCGCTACGAACATATCATGCATATAGAGTCCCATGTATATGGTACCAAGCGTGCCGAAGTGTCTCCTTTTGAGGTGATTTCTATCGTTTTCCCCGCCGGTACCCTCAGTGGTGCTCCCAAAATACGAGCGATGGAGATCATCAGCGAACTCGAATCTTTCCGTCGCAACGTCTATGGAGGGGGGATAGGTTTTCTACACTTCAATGGCAATGTACAGTTGGCTATTGTCATACGTAGTGCTTTTTTTGAGAAAACAGACAAGGACAAGCAGCTCTCAAAGGTCTTTATCCAAGCAGGGGCAGGCATTGTTTATGATTCTTCCCCAGAAAGGGAGTATGACGAAATCTGCCATAAGCGGGCTTCTGTACTGAATGTATTTACCAAAAATTGTAAAGAGAAATGATATTACTGATAGATAATTACGATTCTTTTGTATTCAATGTCGCTCAATACCTCCAAGAACTCACCGATGAGCAGGTGAGAACCGTACGCAACGATGCGATTACTTGGGAGCAGATTACGGCACTACAACCCTCTCGTATCGTGCTCTCTCCAGGGCCAAAGCATCCTAAGGATAGTGGTATCTGTTTGGAGATCCTTCAGAAGACAACCACCATTCCTGTCTTGGGTATCTGCTTAGGACATCAGGCCTTTGGTCTGGTCAATGGGGCAGAAATTAAGCGTATGGAAGTGCCCCTACATGGGAAAACCTCTACCCTTACGGTAACTGATGATAATACTCTGCTTTTTAGTGGCTTACCCAAACAGTTTCAGGTAATGCGCTACCATTCTCTCTATGTAGGAAAGGAGCAACTCCCTGAGAATATTCGTGTGACAGCTCTTTCAGACGATGATATCATTATGGCCTTAGAGCACAAGGAAAAGCCTATCTATAGCATACAGTTTCACCCCGAATCATTTTTTACCGAGTATGGTAAGCATATTATCAAGAACTTTATCACCCATACTCAGAAGGTACAACCCTCACAAGCTGATCATACGCTTGAGAGAGCAAGAGCCAATGAGGTATTCAAAGCAGCACTGAAGAAGTTGCAGGAGAATATCCCTTTAGCCAACGAAGATTTCAAGGAAATTTGCGCTGTTATCCATACCAAACAGTATGATATTGTTCAGTTAGGGGCTCTTTTGGTCTTGATTTCAGAGAAAAGCCTCTATCCTGAATCTCTGACGGCTTTTGTAAGGAATATTTTGGCCTATAGTACCACCTTTGCCGATGAGAGTCCTATGATAGACCTCTGTGGGACAGGGGGTGATGGCCTTAAAACGATTAATATCTCCACTACAGTGGCCTTCATCGTGGCTGCTATGGGGGTAAAGGTAGCCAAGCATGGCAATCGCTCGGTAACCAGCCAAAGTGGTAGCTCTGATGTATTAGGCCAATTGGGGATTCCTTTGGAAACATCACTCTTGGAACAACTAACACACCTCCAGAAAGAGCACTTGGCTTTCTTCCATGCGCCTTTCTTCCACCCTTTGGTAGGGGAGGTGAAGGAGGTTAGGCAAAGGCTCGGTATACGTACAGTATTCAATGTCTTAGGTCCCTTATTGCACCCCAATACCAAGCTCAAGTATCAGTTGGTAGGTCTCTACCACGAGCCTGTACAGCGCCTCTATGCCGAGACACTCCAGCTATTGGGCAGAAAACACGCCTTGGTCGTAAGGGGTAATGACGGGTTGGACGAGATTACCCTCTGCGATGAGACTAAGATTGTGGAAGTCAAGGACGGAAAGATACTTGAATATACCATAGCCCCTGAGATGTTTGGCTTCAAAAGGGCTTTCCATGCCGATATACAAGGAGGTACTCCAGAGGAAAATGCGGCCATACTGCTAAGAACGCTTAAGGGCGAGGAGCAATCGCCCAAGTCGGATATCGTGATACTCAATGCTATGTTTGCCCTTTATACAGCCGACTTTGTCAAGCACCCTGCCGAGGCCAAACCGCTTATAGAGGAGGCTATCCGCAGCGGAAAGGTGTACGAACACTATTTGAAGGTAAAAGGTAAAAAATAATAAGGAGTATGAGACAAAAGCTACTAAAATATATACTGTTTCTAATAGCTATTTTTGCAACAGATGTTGTTTTCCTATTCTTATCTATGAAGGATTATAAGGGAGATATGTCTTCCTCTTGCTTAGAATGTTCCTTAGGAGAGGATATTTTTGTATTTCTACTCGTAAAAGTGGGCGTTTTAGGGGTACTACTCACCCTTTTGTTTAGAGTAGTGAAGAGGAGCGTGTATTTGTATGGATTCATTTTGATTTTTCTATTATCCACGCTCTACTATATTAATTATATGCTCTTTGTAGATAGAGTTGCCGCTTGGAGTACTTATTCTTTTGAGGAGACATGGATTGCCATATTTTGGGATTCTTATAGATATTTTCCTATGCTTATGATTATATATGTTCTTCTGACAAATAAGTTTATTAAAGAAATAGAAAGCATTAACCATTAATCATTATTTTGGATATACTATCACAAATAAAACAGCAAAGAGACCTACAACTCCAGCGAGAGTTAGCCTCTGTGGAGCGCCCCTCTTTTTTTAAGGCGCTGGCACAGGAGGGCATACGTATCATAGGAGAGATCAAGCGGGCATCTCCCTCCAAGGGACAGATAGCCCTTGAGGATTTTGACCTCTTAAAACAAGCGGCTCACTATGTGGAGCATAGAATGGCGGCTTTCTCTATATTGACCGAAGAGGCTTATTTCAAAGGAGATAACACCTTTATCCCTCAGGTAGTAACGGCTTTCCCTCAGGTTCCAATCCTTAGAAAAGACTTTATCTATACCCCTTTTCAGGTAGCACAGGCCAAGTTCTTAGGGGCCTCGGCTATCTTGCTGATAGTAAGAATGCTTTCCGATGAGCAGTTACAAGCACTCCATGCCTTGGCCTATGACTTACAAATGGACGTGCTGGTAGAGGTACATGATGAGGCTGAACTGCAAAGAGCATTGCGTATTCCTCAGTTGAAGCTATTGGGAATCAACAACCGCAACCTCAATACCTTTGAGGTTTCCTTGCAAACTACCGAGCGACTGCTATCCCAAATTCCTGAAGGACAACGCTCTTCACTCTTGGTAGTAAGCGAAAGCGGTTATCTATCAAAGCAAGACGTACGTTATGCCGAGACCTTGGGAGTAGATGCACTCCTTATAGGGGAAGCACTCATGAAAGGACTTTTATTCTAATGGAAAAAACAGCTTTGAAGATATGTGGCATTCGTACTTTGAAGGAGATACAGGACTTGAAGGACTTGCCTATTGATTATTTTGGGTGTATCTTTGCTCCCAAAAGTCCCCGCTGTGTTTCTATGGCATTGGCCAAAGAGATCACCGAAGTAGCCCATAGCGAAGGGAAGCGGACGGTAGGGGTCTTTGTTAATACACCTCTTAAACAAATAATGGATACGGTACGCCTTACAGGGATAGATGTGGTACAACTGCATGGAGAGGAGTCTGCTAACTTTTGCAAGACGCTGGCAGCTAAGGGAATAGAGGTGTGGAAAGCATTCCCTGTATGGGATAAGCTGCCTGAGTTGGGTAATTATCTACCCAATATTACCTTTCCCCTATTAGATACCAAGGGAGCCGCCGAAGGGGGTAATGGTTTTGCTTTCAATTGGCAACTATTGGAAGGGCTTCCTTCCTATAGCTTTATCTTGGCCGGTGGCGTCTCTGAGGAGAATGTACAAGAAGCACTCCAGTATAAGCCTACAATTATAGATGTCAATAGCAAAGTGGAGCAAGGTGACAGAAAAAGCCGCCCCCTGATAGAAAAACTAATAGAAAAGATACATAAATACAATAAATAGCCTAATCATATGACCAATAAAGCCTACTTTGGAAACTTTGGAGGGCAATATGTACCTGAAACGGCCATGTTTGCCTTAATAGAGTTGGAAAAGGAATACGAGAAAGCTAAAGGTGACCCTCAGTTCCAAGCAGAATTGGAGGATTTGCTCAAGAATTATGTAGGTCGTCCTACGCCCTTATATTATGCCAAGAACCTCAGTGCGCACTACGGACATGATATCTTCCTTAAGCGAGAAGATCTTAACCACACAGGGGCGCATAAGATCAATAATGCCTTAGGTCAAGTACTTTTGGCCAAACGTATGGGTAAGAAAAAAGTGATTGCCGAGACAGGAGCAGGCCAACATGGGGTGGCTACCGCTACCGCAGCGGCACTCTTAGGGCTTGAGTGTGAGGTGTATATGGGGGCTGTGGATATGCAGCGCCAACAACTGAATGTCTTCCGTATGGAACTTTTGGGAGCTAAGGTGGTTGCCATAGAGGACGGTCTCAAGACGCTTAAGGAAGCTACCACAGCAGCGATACAGTCTTGGGTGGCTGAGATAGAAACTGTTTTCTATGTCATAGGTTCTGCCGTAGGGCCACACCCTTATCCGACGATCGTAAGAGACTTCCAGTCGGTGATAGGTCGTGAAGCACGTGAGCAACTCACCGCTTTAGGTAAGCATGCCGACCACATCATCGCTTGTGTAGGTGGGGGAAGCAATGCGATAGGCATTTTCTCAGGCTTTTTGGACGATACTTCTACTGAGCTCTATGGTGCTGAAGCAGGGGGTGAGGGTATAGATACTGAGCGACATGCGGCTACCCTTACCTTAGGGCGCGAGGGAATTATTCATGGAATGAAAACCTATGTCCTGCAAGATAAGTACGGACAGATAAGCCCTGTACATTCTATCTCAGCAGGCTTGGACTACCCTGGAATAGGCCCCGAACATGCTTACTTGTTCCAAACCAAAAGAGCGCACTATGTTCCTATTACCGATGAGGAGGCTATGAATGCGCTGCTGCTGACCACTCGTAAGGAAGGTATTATTCCAGCTATTGAGAGTGCGCATGCTTTGGCCTATTTAGACAAATTGTGTCCAACACTTCCTAAAGATAAAAAGCAAACAATTGTGGTAAATGTATCAGGTAGGGGCGATAAGGATATGCACACCGTTTTTTCAGTATTAAAAGGAGAAAAATATGAATAAGAATACCATTGCTACTGTTTTTAGTGAAAAAGAAAAGGTTAATATAGGTTACATTGTGGCAGGTTATCCCTCTGTGGATTTTACCAAATCATTCCTCTCCAATTTGGATAGAACAGCCATAGACATCTTGGAGATAGGTATTCCTTACTCTGACCCTTTGGCCGATGGCAAGCTCATCTCTCAGGCTTCTTTTGCCGCCTCCCAAGCAGGAGTAACTACCGATACGGTCTTTGACCTGCTCGCTTCGGTAAAGGACACCATACATAAGCCCTTGGTCTTCTTGGTCTATTACAATCTTGTCTTTGCTTATGGAGTAGATGCCTTTTTGCAGAAATGTGCAGCGGTAGGTATCAGTGGGCTGATTATCCCTGACCTGCCCTATGAAGAAGCACAAGAGCTGGTAGAAAAACTTAGGGTGCGCCATATTGCTTTTATTCCATTAGTGAGTGTAACTTCCGAGGAGCGCATTGCCTCTATAGCTTCCTTAGGCGATGGTTTTGTATATGCAGTGGGTTCTCTGGGGGTTACAGGGAGCAAACAAGTGGATCTGCCACGCCTTCAGGAGTTTATTGCGCAAGTGAGATCCCAGACCTCCTTACCTGTATCCTTAGGTTTTGGTATCAAGACCCATGCCGATGTAGCGCAGATGCGCCAATATGCCGATGGGGTCATCGTAGGTACCAGTATTGTGGCGCTTACTGGCTCCAACAACCTCGAAGAGACGATTACTCAAATAAATGAACTCTTTAAATAATGATTAATTGTTAATGGTTAATTGTTAATTTGTAGGGGCGAATGGCAATTCGCCCTTTTATTGTTGGCCATTTGCTCTTTTATTATTAGCAATTAGTCCTCTCGTCTTGTTTAAAAGTAGTTTTTGCTATAGGGGGTATTTTTCCTTATTTTTGCCCTTTAAAATAAAAAGCAAAATGAGATTCTTTTTCTTACTGTTTTTCTCCTCTTTGGTAGCTTTCTCTCAGCAGATAGACCCACTTCGTACTAAAGACGAACAAGCACAAACCCGCTGGGTGGATAGCCTGTATAACTCCATGAACTTGGATCAAAAAATAGGACAACTATTTATGGTTCAGGCTTTTAGTTCGAATACAGCCAAGCAGCAGAAACCTATCAAGGATTTGATTAAGAAATATCATATCGGAGGGGTTATCTTCTCCAAAGGTTCCCCTGTGGCTCAGGCAAAACTTACCAATGAGTTCCAGTCTATGGCCAAAACACCGCTCTTGGTGGCTATGGATGCTGAGTGGGGACTGGCTATGCGCCTTGATTCCGTTTATGCCTTTCCGTGGAATATGACCTTGGGTGCCCTCAAGGACAATGCCTTGGTGGAGCAAACAGGCAAACATATCGCCCAACACTGCAAGCGCTTAGGAGTGCATATTGATTTTGCTCCTGATATAGACATCAATACCAATCCAAAGAATCCTATTATAGGCAACCGCTCCTTTGGTGAAAGCAAGTTTAATGTTGCCCAGAAAGGCGTAGCTTTCACCAAGGGCATGCAGAGTGTAGGGGTCTTGGCTTGTGGCAAGCACTTCCCTGGTCATGGGGATACCGAAAAGGATTCTCATAAGACCCTCCCTACTGTTTCCTTCTCCCGCGAACGCTTGGAGAGTACAGAGTTCTATCCCTTCCAACAGCTTATCAGTGCAGGAGTGGCCTCCCTTATGGTAGGGCACCTGGATGTACCTGCCTTAGATGAGGGCAAGCCTACCTCTATCTCCTACAAAGTGGTCTCTGGACTGATCAAGCAGCAAATGGGTTTCCAAGGACTCATCTTTTCCGATGCTTTGGGTATGAAGGGCGTGGCCGACTATGCCGAGTCTTCCCAAGTGGATCTACAGGCTTTCTTGGCGGGTAATGATATCCTTTTGATGTCCTCCGACCCAATCAAAGGGATAGAAGCACTCAAGAAGGCTTACGAGAAAGGAGAGATCAACGAATACCGCTTGGCACATTCGGTGAAAAAGATACTTAAAGCTAAGTACTGGGCAGGACTTAATAAGTACAAACCTGTGTCTCTAACCAACCTTACCCAAGACCTTAATACCAAGGAGGACGACCTACTTGTAGAAAAAATCTATGAGAAGGCCATTACCTTAGCCCAAAACCCTAAAAATGTACTACCACTAAAGAACTTAGATACTAAGAAGACTGCATATATCAAGTTTGGTGATGATTCAGGGTGGGAGTTTTTCAAGAATTTACGCTATTATCAGGACGTAGTACAGCTCAAGAGTGGTTCGTGGGAGGCACTCAAGAAAGAAATGGCACCCTACGACCGTATTATCATTGGTTTGCACCGCTCTAACGCTTCTCCTTGGGCAGAATATAAGTTCAATGCTCAGGAGTTAGCCCTCCTTCAGAACATAGTCAAGGAGAAAAAGGAGGTGATACTTACTATCTTTACCAAGCCTTATGCCCTTTTGGACTTGCCAGACCTCAGCCATTTTGCAGCTGTAGTGGTGGCCTACCAGAATGCACCTTTTGCACAGCAGAAAGCAGCCCAACTCATCTATGGGGCGATTCCTTTTGAGGGTGTCTTGCCGGTAACCGCCCATAAGAGTATCCTCTTTGGTCGTAACCTACCTACCAAACCCCTCAATCGCTTGGCCTATGGCCTACCTGAGAATGCGGGGTTAAACTCAAAAAATTTTTACAAAATAGACTCTATAGTAACCGAAGCTATTCAAAAGCAAATGACCCCCTCGGCTCAAGTATTAGTAGCACGCAATGGGGTCGTGGTCTATCAGAAGAGTTTTGGCCGCTGTACCTATGATAAGAACGCCGAACAGGTAACCAATAACACCTTATATGACTTGGCTTCACTGACCAAGATTCTCTCTACCTTGCCTGAGCTAATTGACCTATATGACAAACAGAAAATAAAGCTCAATGCCTCCCTCTCTACGCTGCTGCCTATGCTTAGTGGTACCAATAAGGCCGATATCACCGTTAAGGAGGCACTCTCTCACTATGGACAATTACAGGCTTGGCTGCCTTTCTATCGCAGAACCATGGATACAAAGACCAAAGTACTCTCTTCTGATATCTATAACTCCACACTTACGCCTAAATATCCAACTCAAGTGGCCGAAAATATATTTATCACAGATCATTATCGTGATACTATCCTACAATCTATTGCGAAAAGTGACTTGATCAAGCAAAAAAAATACCTTTATAGCGACCTTTCTTATTATCTATTTCAAAAATATATAGAGAATACCAAGGGCAAACCGCTGAATGAGTTGGTAGAGAAAGATTTCTATAAGAGTATGGGCGCCTATCAGCTCACTTACCGCCCTTTAGACCACTTTCCTAAGGAACAGATAGCCCCTTCGGAGGAGGATAAGAGCTTCCGCCAACAGCTTCTTCGCGGTTATGTAAATGATCAAGGGGCTGCCATGCTCGGTGGGGTAGCAGGTCATGCAGGACTTTTTGGTACAGCCAATGATGTGGCTAAGATGATGCAGCTTTACTTGCAAAAGGGCTATTATGGAGGGATACGCTACTTCTCCGCCAATGCTTTTGATGCTTTCAATAAGACGTATTTTATCTCCGAACGTAACCGCCGTGCCTTGGGCTTTGACAAACCGCAACTTCCTGGACAGGGAGGCTATACCTGTGGCTGTGTATCGCCTGAGAGCTTTGGTCATACAGGCTTTACAGGTACCTTGGCTTGGGCAGACCCCGCCACTCAGACCATCTATGTCTTCCTCTCCAACCGTACTTTTCCTACCGCTGATAACAAAAAGTTGATCACCGAAAATATCCGTGCTAAAATCCAAAAGGTAGTACAGGAATCTATCATGTAGTTCTTAAGTATATGGAAAAGAATTTTTATGACTTAGAGCTTATCAAAATATTAGAAGAACATATAGAAAATGGAGATTTTCAAATAATAGAATCTAATATCTATGTTGATAAGGTGAATGCTAACTTGCCTTTTGCGGGAAGTAGAGTAAATTTTGAGCTATTGGATGAGTATCAAAGAATATTTTTTGATGATTATGAAACACTTGTTCCTTTTATAAAGGATATTGCAACTAAGGTAGGTATAAGACCAGATGAAAAAGTAGTTTATTTAGGAGATAATGTATCGAACCTAACCTATATATTCTCATTTGAATATTTAGATAAAGTCATTGTAGATATATTAGATAATATACCTGAACATCATTACTTTCTATCTCAAGACATGAAGTGGATTCTGTATATATCGTATGAAGATTGTGCCGAGTTTGGGATTATAAATAACTAAATGGCAAATTCTATAAAAAACTTTTAAAAAATGAAAAACATTATTTCTTTTATTTGTCTTCTTTTAGGAGGCACTACCCTTTGTGCACAAACACAATATACCGTAAAAGGTTTTGTGCATAATGCTTCGCTTGAAGGTATTGCTAATGTCACCATCAAAGTATTGGATGCTGATACTAATGTAATAGTGAATGAACCTATTACTGCAAGCAATGGGCTTTTTAGCTTTTCTTCTGCTAAACGCAATTTGCGTATTTATATCGAGAGTACAGGCGATTACCTATCATATACCGGTGAGCCTTTCTTGCTGAATAAGAACATTGAGTTGCTCTCTATACCTCTTGCTTCTTCTCTTACTTTGGAAGAGGTAGTGGTAACGGCTACAAAAAGGAAGTCCGCCGTGTATATGGAGCAAGGGAAAATAGTATTTTTGCCAAAAAATAGTCTTACTCATCAGCAGGGGACGGCTCTCGATGCACTGAAAAGCACTCCTAATGTGGTAGTAGACAATCAAAATCACCTGAGCATTGGCGGAAAAAGCAATGTGTTGGTTCTTATCAATGGCAAACCTACTTATATGCAGCCTGATGATTTGGCAAATTACCTAAAATCTATCCCTATAACACAAATTAAAAAGACGGAATTGCTGCTCAATCCGCCTGCTGAATACGAAGCGCAAGGAGGGGCTGGAGCGGTAAATATAGTACTTGACAAAAAGACAATAGAAGGGACATTCTTATCGCTGAACAATGGGGTATCGTATTGGTGGAACTTGCGACAAAATACGGAACTACAATTACAACACAGCGTGAAGAAAGGTATTTTGTATTTGGGGTACAATCACCAATTAGGACATTACGCAATGGATTACGGCAGTGAGCGTGTGCAAAACGGACTGCGGTACGAAAGTCCGACTGATGATACTGACAAGCGCAAAACCATAGCAGGGCATATAGGCTATGATTATTGGCTTGACCAACACCACTCTTTAGGTGCACAACTGGCTGCTAACACGCTATTTGGAAAAGGAACGACCAGCACGACTACTCGCTTTTTCGACACAGCTAATGTTTTGGAAAAAACGCTATCGGGCTATAACGATTACTTTATGCAGAAAGCTAATCGCTATAGCGCTAATGTTTATTATACTTTTGCTCCTTCGGATAATGAACGCTATCAGTTAGACATTGATTACGCTTTTTTTGATGGAGGCTCTGGCAATAGACAACCCAACACCTATCGTTCGCCAGCGGGTGCGATACTTTCTCACGAGACCTACCTATCAGAAAACGATAGAAAGATACATATTTTTGCTACTTCTTTCCGTTCAGAGTTACCCTTATGGGGCGGAAGTCTTACGGCAGGAGGTAAGTATTCGCAAGTCTTTTCGGACAACAGTTTTCAGTTTTTTAGACAATTGCCTACCCATAACCTCATAGATGTAAACCGCTCGAATGCTTTTGATTTCAAAGAACGTATTTTTGCTGCATATGCCCAGTATCATTACCCTATCACCGAGCGCTTGAGTGCTGAGGTGGGCATACGCAACGAAACTACTTTTTCTAAAGGACAGTTATTGCCCGAAAAAGGAAGTACTTCCATACCCCAAGAACACCGAAAGCATTATACTAATTTCTTCCCTACCCTTAATTTGCAGTATCAATACAACGATAACCTGCAGCTATTTGCAGGCTATAGCACTCGCATTAACCGACCTGAGTACCAAAATCTCAATCCGTTTGAATACCTTTTGGACGAACTATCGTATTGGAAAGGTAATCCGTTTTTATTGCCTGAAAAGATACAAAAAGCTACTTTTTCGGCTTCGTACAAAAAGACTTCTTTTACAATGGCTTATAGTTACTCTACCGACTTTTTTAGCAGTATCAATGAGCCTTTTCAGGGTAATAAAATCATTTCTATCCCTAAGAATATAGGCAAGCAGCACCATTTGCTTTTTTCGCTCTATCAAGAGCTAAATTGGGGCAATGGCTATCAGACGACTCTTACTCCTAACCTCAGCTATATAGAGAACAAAGGGGCGGTAATAGAAGGGAACACCTTGCATCTACATAGGTGGCAGTACAGCCTGACAATGCAAAATTACTTTCGCTTGCCTTACCAACTGAAAGGAGAGCTTACAGCCGTTTACAATTCGTGTAGGTTGGCAGGTATTAACGAAATAGCTAAGTCTTCTGGCGGCATAGATAGTGGGTTGCAACGCCTTTTCTTAAACGACCGCCTTACGGCTACCTTTAGCTTTACTGATATTTTTCACACTCAACGCTGGGATAGCGAGAGCCATTTGCCTAACTT